>NZ_JAMWYY010000003.1 GCF_024305175.1 Flavobacterium sp. | reverse complement strand
GAATAAAAAAATCCCCATTAATGGGGATTTTTTTGATGGCAATGTACTTTAATTTAGTAAAGTAAATTATGTGTATTTATTAATCTTTAACCTGAATCTTATGTTAAACAATTATTTTCATCGTATCAACGTAGCATCGGAAGCTTTTGAAGATGAGTTGCTTGAAGCTCTAAATAAAAGGGCCGTAGCCTTTTCCGTTAAATGGAGCCAGGGCGGGCCTATCAAATTCCATAAAATCAATTGGAAGGTCAAAGGAGGTACATGGAATAGTGCAATTACACATACTTTCAACAGCACATCAGGAAATGAACTTTTTCCAATTGGTAACTTTGATCCAGGAACTTCTATATCTGTAAGTTGTGAAATCGAAGCTTTTTACGATATACCGCAGGCTGTTGCTATGTTAGTACAAAATAACCCAGGCACTGTCCTGATGCGTGATCCTTTATCCGGTCTCAAGGCATTAACTAATGGGGAAAGGTGGAAAATTCTAATGAACGTAACTATAAAGTAAGATGATTATGAAAAAACTCTATTTCTTTCTTATAGCAGCCACTAGCCTTCACGGGTTGGCACAAACGCCCTCCTCATCGTTCAGTACTATGTCGGGTATAACGCCGAAACCTGAATTGTTTGATGATATTAGTTTTGGAGGATTTGATCTTATTTCAGCTAATTTGAAATATTCGAAAGATAACAGCCTCCAAAAGGTAGTATTCTCCCCGTTCAAATTGATTCCGAAGGCAAATTATGTCAGCGATATCAGGATCAATCTGACCCAAAAAGATGAGATCTCAACATTCGGTGCTGCTTACGGCTTTGACAATACCAATCCATATAACAAATGGACTACCCGTGTATCAGATGCATTTGCAGCTATGCCGAAAAGGGTAGCAATCCGGGAGCAGAATGATGGAGAAACCGATTCGGAGTATAAAATTTATCTCGAAGGTAAATTAAGGGAAAGCAATAACGACCGGGTGAATTATTTCAAATCGCTTGCAAAAAATGCATTCTCTTTTTCTGTAGGCTATAATATTTCCTTATTTGGTATTCTGGGAGGAGATGAAGTCAAAGACGAGAACGGGTTAGTGACCAATAAATATTCACTTAAGGGCCATAGCATATCTGCAGATGCATTATATTCAGCCAATCAGGACTGGATGTTTTCAGCAGGCCTGGCTTATCAGCACAAGCGCAAATCTGCTGTCGAAGACCAGAAACTAGTAAATTATTATGGATGCAACGCTTCTTTGAGCTATAGGGCTTTTTATCTTCAAAGCGATGAGAGCTTACTTAACAATGCCGACTATATTAAAAGTTTTTTTATTCCTTCAATTATTGTAGGTGTTTCATTTGAGTATACCAAAGCGGATGGTGAGGAGGCTTTTTTTGAAAATGATATAGAAGAACAGTATATTATCACACCTTTTCTTGATGTAAAAATTACTCCGTCGAACCAGTTCAGGATCGGTGTGCCTATAAAGAAATATTCTTCGGTAAATGAAAATCAGATTGGCTTAGGACCGTTTCTGCAATATAACCTGACTTTAGCTAACAAGAGTTAGCTGGTTTTGCACTCAAAACATTATCAGGGAATAGTTAAAGGCATCGCTGATCGATGTTATAATTCGCCTGAAAGTAAGATTGATCCTGGGCAGCATTTGTTTCGCAGACTTTGGAATATGGTGCTCCCAATAGGTATTTGTCGTACCATGCATCAGCAGCAATGTGCCGTGATGCAACGGGATTTCCAGTTGCTGTAGTGACTTATCCACTTTATGCCGTAATCGGAAAGGCCTTGTCTGCCCAAAAGTTACCGAAGCGATATTAGGGTTTTGCCCGATCAGGTGTTCTCTATCAGAGTGCCATGCGACACTGTCATTACCGTTTCGGTATAGATTTAGTAGTACGGCATTAAATTCCAGCCCTGTCTCCCTTTCAACCCTGCGCCTTAACTCCAACAGGTCAGGTGTCCAGGTCAGGGCGCTTTCACCAGCCTCTTCAGCAGCTCCATACCAGGCGACCATACGGGGGGCAGTGACTACCTTATCATACATAGGCATTTGGTACTCCCGCCAGGGCGTTGTTCGAAGCAAACGCTCATAGTACTGATCTGCTTCGTCTTTAGGTATAAAGCCTTCATGTAGCATCAGCCCTAAATCCGGCAGATCAAAACTCTTGTGTGTCCTATGGCCTGAGGTAAACAGATCACTTTCATCAAATAGCAACATATTTCTTCATTAAGCATTTTACAATTATAACAGCAAATTTAAAGCTGGTATTTACCTGAAATTCCGTCCCTTATGGAACACTTCTTCAGGATCCTTCTCATCCGAGCGCGATAGGATAGACAGAGCCGATTCCGTATGGGGGACATCGGTCATATTCTTGAGCAGAGAAGAAAGATTGTAACAGGAATTGGCAATCACGTGGATGACCTCGCCTTCTATCTGCACTTTGCCCTGTACCATAAGCAAGCGGGCCTGTACGATATCCCTGCGGTATTTCTCGAATACAGTACCCCATACCACAAGGTTTGCAAATCCGGTTTCATCCTCAATCGTAACAAAAATCACGCCTTTCGCGGTCCCCGGCCTTTGCCTTACGGTAATCAGGCCGGCTACAGCCACCGAATCCCCGTTAGTCATCTTAGCCAAATGGGCCGTGGGGACTACGCGTAGACTGTGGAGTTGCGGACGCACAAAGCTCACCGGGTGGGCTTTTAAGGATAAGCCTAAAGAAGCATAATCCTCAACGACATGCTCAGCATCCGTCAATAGCGGCAGTTCAAGCTGCACCTCACCAACACTTTCGGAAGGCTGGCCTTCAAACATGCCGACAGGGCTATCCGACAGGGAGGATACCTCCCAAAGTGCCTGCCTTCGGTCCAACCCAATTGAGCGGAAGGCATCCGCATCGGCAAGTTTTTCCAAGGCTGGCATCGACACTCCCGCATCCAGCAGCGAATGCACATAGGGAAATGCCTTATGCCGCGCCGCCATCAATAACTGTACATCATCAACAGGCAATCCTTTTATCTGACGAAAACCAAGCCGCAGTGCAAAGTAGCTTCCTGATCTTTTCTCAAGTGTGTTATCCCAATGGGAATGGTTGATATCTACAGGTTTCACTTTCACGCCATGCTTCTGTGCATCAATGACGATTTGGGCAGGCTGGTAAAAGCCCATCGGCATGCTGTTGAGCAATGCCGCGGCAAATACATCCGGATAATAACACTTGATATATGATGATACATATACCAGCAGGGCAAAACTAGCCGCATGGCTTTCCGGAAACCCATACGAGCCGAAACCTTCCAGCTGCCGGAATACCCTTTTGGCAAAATCTTCCCGGTAGCCTTTAGCCACCATACCGGCCACAAGCTTTATTTCCCAATCACTTACTTTCCCTTTGGCCTTGAAGGTAGCCATGCTGCGTCTTAACCCATCCGCTTCAGCGGGAGTGAAGCCTGCCGCTACAATGGCAATCTCCATGGCCTGTTCCTGGAACAGCGGTACGCCAAGGGTACGCCCTAAGATTTCCCGAAGCTCTTCTGAAGGATATTCTACAGGGTCAATCCCGTTACGCCGCCTCAGGTACGGGTGCACCATATCACCCTGGATCGGTCCCGGCCTAACGATAGCCACTTCTATGACCAAATCGTAAAAGCATTTTGGCTTAAGCCTGGGAAGCATGGACATCTGTGCGCGGCTTTCGATCTGGAAGACACCCAACGTATCGGCATGGCTTATCATCTCGTAAACCGCAGGGTCATCCTGTGGGATGTTAGCCAGGGTATAGGCTTTTCCATAGTGCTGCCTGCACAGGTCGAATGCCTTGCGGATGCAGGTCAGCATACCCAATGCCAGTACATCGACCTTCAAAAAACCAAGCGCTTCGATATCATCCTTGTTCCACTCGATGTTGATCCGGTCCTCCATACGTGCGTTGAGTATCGGGCATAAATCTGAAAGCTTATCCCTGGTTATCACAAATCCGCCGGTATGCTGGCCGAGCTGCCTCGGAAACCCGACAAACTCCCGTGTGAGCTCCAAGGTCTTCAACAGGTGCGGATCGGCAAGGTTAAAGCCTTCAGAGGTGATGCGCCCCTGGTCAAGCTCATCGCGGAATTCCTGTATTGATGCCGCAAGCCTGTCAACGGCATCAGTCGATAATCCCATTGCCTTGGCTACATCACGGATAGCGCCCCGCCAGTGTACCTGGGTCACTGTAGCCACGATTGCAGCACGGTCACGCCCATACTTGTCGTAGATATACTGGATGACTTCCTCACGGCGCTCGTGCTCGAAGTCGACATCAATATCCGGCGGCTCATTCCGGGCATCCGACATAAAGCGGGCAAAAAGCACCTTGAATTTGGAGGGGTCAACCGAAGTGATGCCAAGGCAGTAGCATACTACAGAGTTGGCTGCCGACCCGCGGCCCTGGCATAAAATGTCACGGCTCCTGGCAAAGCGTACAAAGTCGTATACTGTCAGGAAGTAGGAAGCATAGTTTTTCCGCTCCATGAACTCCAGCTCGTAGCGGATGGTCTCGGCAATCTTTTCAGGGATATTCCCGCCAAACTTTTCATTGGCACCCTCCCAAGTAAGCATCACAAGCTCTTCCTGCGGTGTCCTTCCCCCGGAAGTTATTTCTTCGGGATAGATATAAGTGAGGCTATCAAGGGAGAATTGGCACGCATCAGCTATTTCCCGGGCAGCAACTAAAGCTTCAGGGTATTGGCGGAAGAGACGCTGCATCTCATCGGCGGGCTTAAGGTAACGCTCGGCGTTTTGGTACAGGCGGAATCCTGCATCGTGTATCGTGCACTTTTCCCGGATACAGGTCAGTACATCCTGCAATTGCCTTCGCTCGGGAATATGGTAATGCACATCGTTGGTGGCTGTAAGCTTAATCCCCAGCGTACCAGACAATTGGTTAAGGCGATACATGCGCTTATTGTCATTGGCCTGGTAAGAGCGGCTGATGCCCAGGTAAAGCGATGTTCCCAATTCAGTGCGGTATTCCCTAAGAGCTGCTTTATAACCATCGTCAAAATCAAACGCTTCATTTAATGACAGCGGTGGTATTGCGATAAATTTTATCCCTTTAGAAGAGGCATATACATCTGCCTTGTAAAGAAGGCACTGGCCTTTTTCCGTGCGCAAATTACCAGTGGAAAGCAAGCCGGAAAGCCTTGCATACGCCTCTTTGTCCGTCGGATAGGCAAGCAGCGGCGGCCCGTCGAGCAAGTCAAGCCTGCAGCCGATAATCAGCCGTATGCCGGCCTTCTTAGCCGCTACATGGGCACGCACTATGCCGGCCAGGGTATTATGGTCAGTAATGGCAATGTCGGTATATCCCAGTGCAGCAGCCTGCTCCACAAGCTCATGGGGATGCGAGCCCCCGCGCAGGAAGCTGAAATTGCTCGTGATATGTAATTCAGTGTAACTCATGCAAAAAATCCGTGTATAAACCATTTAGGCTGTTCCCCGTCATAAGGGCCTGACCGGAACAGCCAGTATCTTGCCCCATGTTCATCTTCAACAATGTAATAATCCCTATAGAGCCCATCCGAGAGCCACCATTCCTGCTCGATACGTTCCGGCCCGTCCGCTTTGCCTACTTTGTACAATTTCCCTTTGTGACGAAATAGCATCGGCGGGTAATCAGGCATTACGGCAGTCACTTCGATAGCCTCCGGGCGTAATAACAGATGAACGGGGCGGGGCAGGTCAGTGCGCCATTCAGCAGTGGGCTTTTCCCATAATGGTAAAGCCTGTTTTACGGACCTCTCCGGCCAATGGTGCTCAGCTGGCAAATAGCGGTTCACGGCATTTTGGCCCATTTTTGCGGTTACACGGTCAAGCAGTTCGGCTACCTTGAGGTCATTTTGTGAAGCTGCATTCCAAATGGCCGCCTGCTCATCGGTAACTTTTTCAGCTTTTTGGGCTTCCAGTACAAACACTTCAAAGCCAAGCGCGGGCTCCAGCGTAGCAATCTTATGCTCAAAAAGCCTGAATAGGTGATGGGTATTCCGGGATGGATGCCCAGTACCGATTTCTATCTGCTGTAATACACCGTCCACACGCAACGCCTTAAAGACAGCGCGGCGCAATCCCATCCCTTCGGTTTCCAGCCTCAGGCAAAGTGTTTCCAGTAGCCGCTGTAAGGCAATAACTATTCCTGTAGCCGAGGCAATAGGCTCCATGCTCGAAAGCCTTTCCTGATAGGGTTCGACCGGCCTTACCGGGTTTATCCATTCTATTTCCTGTCCGGATGCCTGAGCAATCCTCTTAGGCAGTTCGGGGCCAAAGCGCCTTCGCAATACCGAAGGGGGCATATCCATAAAAGTGCCGATCTGCCGCATGCCTAATTTTTTTAGCCTTGCTAAGGTTGTCGTCTCCAGCCGGAGTGCTGCAGGGGGTAAACCCCGGATAGCATTACATTGCCCTCCAGGGGGTATGATAGCAGTATTACCGAATCGTGCCACTGCCCATGCTGAAGCGATGGTATCTGCAATAGCTACCTGCACAGTGTAGCCGTAATCTCCAAGCTTAGTCCTTATATGCTCGAGGTATGCCTGTTCGCCACCCCAAAGGTGCGTACAGCCGGTACTATCTAAGATCAGCCCATCAGGCAGGTCAACGGAAACGCATGGCGTATACATGATGCTCCATTCTGCCAAGGCCTGCAAAAGCTTTTCACCCTTGCCCGGTTCCGTTTCCAGCATTTCCAGTTCCGGGAAGATCGCTTTGCAATCCGCCAGTACCATCCCGGGGTGTATCCCTTTTTTTGCAGCTGTTTCACTGACTGCGTCAATGACCATCTTTCCACGCTGGCGTGAGGCTAAAACGAAAGGCTGCCCAGTTAATCCGGGCTGCTTTCGGATTGCGAATTCCGTGAGCAGAAAAGGAAACGATATGGAAGCAAACCGCGGCATTATCCTGTATGGCGCTCGTTGTGTAGTGCAATTATCTCTTTTACTGCAAGCGGGGTAAAACTGTTACCCAGCCAGCCCATCTGCCACGTATATGGCCTGCCGTTGCGGACTTTCAGCAGTTGGATATCCCAACTGGTATGTCCAACACCGGGCAGGTCACTTTCCGTACAGCCAGGTAACGGGCTTATCTTCCAACGCGTGGTACAGGCTACGGCATTTTCCGAGCGCGGGCAATGGCGATGTATAAATCCGGTGACGCCGCTTCGCTCTACTGCCAGCTGCAGCCGCCTGGAATCTGTAAACCCTAATTCTTTTACTTCACCTATCACAGCGGTCAGCGCCTCGCATTTGAGTGCTTCCTCAATAATCCAGAGCGCTTCTTTTGGACTTGAGGCATTAATAAATACTATCTGGTCCGGCTTCAGACCGAAATGCTTTAAACCATAAGGGAATATCTTTTTATCACCTGTAATCCAAAGGCAAAGGCCGCCATCCCTGATCAAATTACCGATGATGGCAGTAATGAAGCCATTTGTAGAGGCTGCATCAGGCGCCTCATAGCTGACGAATTCATGGACAGTGCCCGTTGGGAATGAGTTTCCCGGAAAGGCAGCAGCAAAAGGGGCGAGGCCAATGTTTACCGGCTCAAGGGTAACTTTCCCTAAGCCCTGTAACGCATTGATTTCAGCCTGAAGTTGCTTTGCTATCTCTATTTTTTCAGCTGCGGTTTTCACTTTTAGATTTGAAATATCGTGATGACGATAATATGAAATAACAAAATTAGACCAGATTGTAACAAAAAAAGATATATTTGCTGTTCTAAATAGTAACAATTTCGCTTATGTCTCTCTTTTCCGACAACATTAGGTACTTAAGGCTTCAAAAAGCCATTTCTCAGGAAAAACTCGCAGATGAGCTTCTAATTACGCGTGCGAGGTATGTTAAGTATGAGTCCGGGACTTCGGAAGCCCCGTATGACATCCTGAAGCGCATAGCGCATTATTTCCATGTCAGCATTGACCTGCTACTGGGGGTTGACCTACGAAAAATTGACATGGATGGCGTGATCAGGCTTGAGGAGAACCGCATACTGCTGCCCATCACGGTAGATGCGAAGGGGGAAAATACCATTGAGATCATCCCGCATAAGGCAAGGGCCGGCTACCTCACCGGTTATAGCGACCCTGAGTTCATTGAAGGCCTGCAGCATATCGCCCTGCCGTTCTTAAGGAATGGAAAATTCCGTGCATTCCCCGTATCTGGAGACTCTATGCCTCCTCATAAGGAAGGGTCTTTTATTATCGGCCGCTATGTAGAAAGCCTGGGCGAGGTACGGGACGGAAAGACGTATATCCTGCTGACCAAAAACGAAGGCATCGTCTATAAGCGCCTTAATAAAAATGGCAGGAACAGCCTGACGCTCATTTCAGATAATGCCTTTTATGACCCTTATAAGGTCAAGGCTTCCGATGTTTTGGAAATTTGGGAGTATACCTGCAGTATTGCTACAAAGGAATATGAACCGGACGACCTGGAGCCGCAAAGCATCCGTGACCTGCTTGTAAATATTCAAAAAGACGTGAAGGCATTAAAGCAAATCAGGCCATGAGCTGTTAGCTGATATCATCAGCACTGAATATCTGCTGCATCTTCTCCTGCAATAATTTCTTATCAGGCAGCTTTGTCCTGTATTCTGCAACCATGGTAGGAGAGAGGCTTCGGCTGAGTGAGTATTCAACCACTTCATTGTCTTTGTCTTTACAGAGCAGGATACCAATACTGGGATTCTCATGCTCCTTCTTTACATCCCTGTCCAGGGCCTCAAGGTAAAAATTAAGCTGGCCTAAATGTTCGGGCCTGAACTTGTCAGCTTTGAGCTCAAAAGCTACAAGGCACTGCAGGCTCCTGTGGTAGAAAAGCAGATCAATAAAGAAATCGCTAACGCCGACCTGCAGTTTGTATTGCTCCCCAAAAAATAAGAAGTCCTTGCCTAATTCTAAGATAAATTCCTTCATTTGGCGGACTAATCCCTGTTGCAGGTCGCTCTCATCAAAATTCTCCTTCAGGTTCAGAAAATCAAATATATAACTGTCACGAAAGGCATTGATAATGTCAGGGTGAGATTCTCGCACCACCGGTGCGAGTTTTACATTCCCTAACATCGTCCTTTCAAAAAGCCCTGAAGATATCTGTCTTTCCAGCTCACGCTTACTATATCGCTCCTCTTTCGAAAGGCGTGCATAAAATTCGCGCTCTTCAGGAGTTTTACAGCGTGAGAATATGGCAAGGTTATGTGTCCAGCTAATTTCTCGCACCAAGGGTGCGAGATTTGGAAAATCCCTGTATGTCGTGAAAAACTGCCTCATCCTCCAAAGGTTCGAACCTGAAAATCCTTTCAGGCCGGGGTGGGTGAGCTGCAGCCAGGCAGCTAAATCCTCTACTACGGACTGCCCCCAATCGGCGCTTTCGATCCTGATATCGATATACTGCCCAATATTCCAATAAAGGTCAATCATCGACCTGTTGACAGCCTTAACAGCCTGATTGCGTGCAGCCGTTATCAGTTGGGCAACTTCTTCAAATTGTTTTTGTATCATGATCAATAATATTTACTATTCTTACTTGCGTACTACCAGATGCGCCAGCGCGGGATCCCCCAACAAGCGCTCCATTTCAGACTGAATGATTTCCTGGATATCCTGCTTCACCTGCTCATAATTCCGCTGCACGGCCTGTTGGTCTATTTTCCGCACTGGCTCTATTTCACGATAAGCCGCTTCCTCTTTTTTAATGGCTTCATGGTCATTCAGTATCTCGCCATGGAAGGTCTTCAGGTCAATCCTGCACAGCGGGTCGTCCGCGACCATGCCTACAAATTCACCCGAGCTTAGGGATGCAATCTTGGAAGGAGGGATGGCCGACTCCAGCTGTTTTGAGCGGCTAATGGAAGTATCATTGCTGTTGATAGAGAGACTTTCCCGATCCTGCATGATTTTGCCAAAACGCTCGGAAAGCTGCTTGGCAGTATCACCGGTTACCTGGCCAGCGATAATGTTTCCTGTAATGTTCATAATGACATCCGCCTGTTCCCTGCCATAGTCCTTCCGAAGCTGGCTGAAGTCCTGTATGCCCAAGCATGTAGCAACTTTATTGCTCCGGGCCGTAGCGATGAGGCTGTCCATGTTGTTGAGATAAATGGTCGGGAACTCATCAAAGACAAGGCTGCTTTTGAGTTTCCCTTTTTTGTTCACCTGCTTGACCAGCCGGGTCACATACAATGACAATACTGCACCATATATCTGTATCTTTTGCGGGTTGTTGCCCATGCAGACAATCTTAGGGTCATCGGGGTTGTTGATATCCAGTGTAAAGTCATTCCCCGAAAGCACATAGTAGAGTTGTGGTGACGAGAGCCTTGCCATTGCAATCTTCGCCGATGCAATCTGCCCCTCAAGCTGTTCCATCACATCGTTGAGGTAGGCATTCACAAAAGGGTTGATTAGCACCTCAATTTCCTTTTCGGTGCGCAACAGCGTGAACAGGTTGTCGTATTCCACCTGCATCAGTTCAAGCACATGGGGCAGAGTGCAGAACTCACCGTCTTTGTATTTCCTAAGGTACCATATCACCGCGGTAAGGAAATTGATGGGAGACTCAACAAAAAAATCACCCTGCTTCTTAATCCACTCACGGTTAAGGCCCATTAGGATAGTACGTGCTGATTCCGCTGCATCGGTTATGTCTGTCATCGCGGTAGGCTCAAGCGGATTGCAACGGTGTGAACGGCTGAGGTCATCGAAGTTGATTATATAGAATTTCGTCGGCACAGCATATTTATCCTTGTGCCTTAACCATGAATTATAGGCAATACGGGACAAGTCATCAAATTTAAAATCATAGACAAACATGGTAAACCCCTTGGCGATATGTTGAGTGATTACATGCCTGATTACGAAATAGGACTTGCCAGCCCCGGGTGTTCCCAGTACCATCAATGCCCTGAAAGGATTGATGATGTTTATCCAACTCGCCCTTTGCTTATCCTTTAGCCGGTACTTGGCAGGAAGGTTGATAGAATATTCATTTTCAAGCAATCGCTCTTCTTGGGGAAACGTCTCATTAAGGGCGTTGAAAATATCCTTATCATCCAGTTTTTTACGTATAATACGGGAAAGTTTTGTACCGCCTGAGAGCATCAGCAAATAGCCGGATGTACAGCTTGCCATATACAGTGATGTCGTGGCTAACATCGTAAAGCCAGCATACATAATTGCAGCAGAGCCGACGTATAAAGCAAGACCGGCGCCTATACTGCGAACAGCATGCCCGGTTGTAAGGGTTTCGTCTTTTCGTCCCCTTGCACCCAGCAATGAGATAATTAAAAAACCTAAAGCAATAAGCTTTGGCTTGTAAAAAGCTGTGTATAATCCCGTCGCGATAATGTTTGATACTATCTTGTCGGTAAAACCTGTAGTTAGTCCCAAATACCTAAAAAAAGCGTAACATTCATAGTAGAAATGCAGAAAGAGCATAAGCAGGCTTATCAGCCTTGTCATATCCAGTATCTTCCGCAACGCCTGTTCATTTTCACCTGTATTCATAACATTGTTCCTGTATTATGAAGTTCCTCTCTTTCTTCTTTTCTTCTTTCTTTTGTAGTGCTTGGATACATAGTCAGCGGTATGCTCAACGCTTGTCAGCGAACCGAGCAACCCTGCAATTTCCTTTAATATTCCAGCTTCCAGAGGATTGCTTTCCGAAAGGCTGGCAGCTATATGTTCCAGTTGCTTCCCGGTAGCAGTCCTGTTTTTATCCACCGCCTGTGGTGTTACCGTAAACCGCTCCTGCATCACCTTTGCGCTGTAGGGTTTACCGAGTGCGCTGCCGTTAAACACTGCACCTGGCTTGTGGTCTACATAAGTTAAGCCGTAAAGGAAACCTTCGCTATTCTGACGGTGTACTATTGCAATACCTTCTTTCGCTAGTTGTCCTTCTAAACCTTTTAAGTCCGGCTTTGGCTTTGCAGCGGCCTGAAAGTCAATAAGGTTTCTGATCCTTGCCATATTCGTGCTCCCGTTAATCCTGTTGCGCGCGAATTTGGCTTCAAGCCTGGCCAGTGTCGGGCTGCTGTAAAATAAGCTTGCCTTAACCGGTATGCCCACCGGCTTGCCCTGCCCATCGAGAATACGGTAGTATAGCCCTTTGTGCTTCTCCATCCGCGAGCCTTTTGCGCCGCATTCCGCCCTGATATTGTAAAGTCCCAGTACGGCATTCAACTCATGAAGGCTGGTATATTTATACCGGTCCAATACAGCCTCCAGAACATTCTGTATGGCTGAACGGGTATCTGATTTGCCGTATGTTACCGCCTTAGTGCCTGCTTTTTCCACGTTGAGGCGGGGCCTGTTTTTATCCTGCGCCTTAACCAGTTCGAAAACTTCCTCAATCCTTTTTCGCGCCGGCTCTGATTTGCGGATTCCCAAATGATGCAGGTCAATCCTGCTGCCATTTGGCTGGATATTCGTGCTGACCAGGTGCAGGTGCGGATGCCCCGCGTCAAAGTGCCGGTAGACCAGATACGGCTGGTTACCAAAACCGATATCTTTCATGTACTCCGCCGCAATCGCGGTAAGCTTTTCTGATTGAAGGTTTTTCTCAGAAGGATCGAAATTCAGCGAGATGTGGATGCTGTTGCGACGGGCATTAGTGTTAAGTTCCATACGCCTGAGAAAGTAATTCAGCTTCGCATTAAAGGACAGCTTCGACGCTTCCCCCGGAAAGTTTTCACCTGTCAGGCACACTGCTTTTTTCTCGCTTACCTTATTCTCATTATAGTTCAGTATCCGGTGTATGGAACTGCTTACCTTTATTACCGCAACCATCGCTCGGCAATCACATTCAACAGTGTTTTGGCTTCCAGTATTTTTTCCTCGAGCCTGGCAGAGGTAACGGAATATTGTACCGCCCATGAGGAGGTTTCATGTTCCTGAAGCGTATGCAGCCTTTTGACCGATTGATTGACATTATTCCCTATGGCATTCAGTTCCCGGTTGAATACTACCATCTCCTGCAACAGATCGTCCTGTGAAACATTTCGATAGGTAGTGACTATTGGCCGATCCAACAAAGCGGCACGGGCATACTGGCTGAAATTACGGCATGTGGTCTTTTGGTACCTGCTTTGTATGGCTCGATATTCCGATGGGGAGAGTCTTAAATGTATCCATTTTGTCCTGTTATTTTGATCTGTTCCCATTCCATTATCCTTTGTCATCTCACAGTAATACCCGAAATTATGCAACATCAGATAAAGAAACAATCATGGGTAAATTATGCACATGACCTGAGTAGTTTTGAACAATTAAGAGCATAAAAAAATCATTTACTATCTGTAGAGTTTTTTATAAATAACAGGAAAGCCTTACATATTATAGCCGCGAATGTTAAAAAGTTCGCTATTTTTAGAGCTTAATAGTTTAGAAATTATGAGTAAGCATATAGCAATAAGAATCGCATGGCATGATAATAAATGGAATGGCAGTATTTGCAGCCATCCTGGAAAAAATACGTATTGTATCCACCTGCCCAGGATAAATGATAATAAGAACGAAACGTTTGAAGAGGAGCATTCCGGAATAAGCTGGGATAGTCTCCAAAACGACAGGCTTCCTCCCTGTCAGAGTGAAGGTGGCGCATTTATGAACAAGAATGCGTATCGCCGGCTGTTCAATCATCCTTATAACCAGCCGAACAGGAAGAACATACCTCATCTGGCATTAAAACCAACAGAGATAACAATTCCTCCGTTTACAACATTTGCAGTTCCTTTCTGGTGGATGCTCCGATCCAACCAAAAAGACATATTATCAAACTACCCTGGCATACAAAAAGATGCTAATCCTCCCTTTGACTCAGCTTGGGTATATAGCAATACGACCCAGGAGGGACTGCTCAACACTTTTTTCGATCCCATAAAAGAAGAAACGTCGCTTGCTATTTTCTATCTTAAGGGAGCCAACCCCATAGATGAGGATTCCAAAAGGCTCATTGCCGGAATAGGGACAGTTAAAAAGAAATCATGTATTTTAAAATACGATTCCAAAAAGGAGTATACCTATCCGTTATGGGATAGATTGATAACCCACGGAATCAGGCCTGATGACGCACAAAGTGAGGGAGTTCTTTTGCCCTACCATGAGTACCTTCAGCTACCAGAGGATTTTAAACTCAATACTATAGATGGTGTAAAGACCAAGACCGATTTAATAAATGAAATAAAACTAACCTTACAGGAGACAGCAGGTAGCCAAGAGGCCATATCAAAATTCACTTATGGAAGTTCATGGATCGACGACAGTATAATGCTGTCTCTACTGGGAAAACTACGCTCTATTGTTAGCCGAATTAAGGATCATGGCATAGTGTCGGGATACTGGGACAATAACCTGCTATGGATCGATAAGCAGATTGGTAAAGTTAAGGAGAGTATGGGCCCATTCCCGTCTTTTGGCAATGCCCTGATAGCTTTAGGGTTCCAATATGGGCATTCTCTTGAGGATGACCTGCGCAAAGGCAATCATTTAGGGACAAAAGATAATCCCTGGGATGTCTGGGAGGATATTATTTTTGGACACTTGACAACAGGTAATACTTCGTATCGCGGCGACTTGCCTCAGTTTCGCGATGTGTGGCTTGCCGAATCAAATGAACGGAAAGAATTATTATATCTATTATCACGGTTTGAACTTAGTGACAGGCAGATTAAAAACTGGTTTGATCCCCTGCAACGAAAAAAATGCGGGCACATGTTTTCTGATGCTGAAATTTTACTGAATCCATATATTATAGCGGAAGAGGATTTAGGAGATAATGATCATTATCCCATCGCAGTTGAAACCCTTGATAATGGTTTATTTGAAGACAGGGCGATACAAGGGGACTATTCACCCGTAAGCCCGCAACTTGTGGAATCTTCCATCGATCAGAGAAGAATAAGGGCTATCGTCACGAGCCTTCTTAAAGATGCGGCTATTAATGGTGATACTATCCAATCCCTTACGGAGATTACAGCCATGGTGAATACGCTTAACATGCAAAGGGTTATTACCCTTCCGCAAAATTACCTGCATGCTAATCTTGAGTTTTTCAAAGAGCGCCTGCCTTATATAGTTTCTGATACTCTTGATGCTTTCCAACTCAAGCATTATTTTGAAGCAGAGGCCTATTTACGAAAAACGTTACTGGCCCGGGCTAAAAAAGTGTTGCCTGATTTGAATGAAGATTGGGAGAGTCTGGTAAAGAAAACGATCCATGCTAACGATATTCTGTTTGACCAAAATAATGACCGGCATATAGCAGCGCTTAAGGACCAGGTGGCGGCGCTGCAAAAAATTACAGGGAGGAAATTATCCATCCTTCATGGTCCTGCCGGTACAGGGAAAACAACAGTCATGGGCGCTTTGTTTGGCAGCCAAAGCTTAAAAAGTGAAGGTGTACTTTTACTCGCCCCGACAGGCAAGGCAAGGGTTAAATTAGAAAAAATGGCAGGAAAGGGAAGCCAGGCATTAACCATTGCGCAATTTTTATCTAAGCAGAAGCGCTTTGACTGGGTTCGGCTTAAGCCTAAGTTTACGGGTCAGGATAAATATAAGGCCGAGCAAAACATTGTGATTGATGAATGTTCCATGCTCACTGTGGACGATCTATATGCTGTTTTACAAGCGTTAGACCCCGCACATGTAAAACGTATAATTTTAGTAGGTGATCCGTTCCAACTGCCTCCTATAGGAGCAGGCCGTCCCTTTGCAGATATATGTTCTTATTTGGAATCCCTTAAGGCAGTTGATATGGATTATGAGGCAAGCAATGCATTGGCGAGATTGCAAGAGGTTGTCAGGACGGTTTCCGGCAATGATTCAGACACACTTACCCTTGCCTCATGGTATTCCGGCATTAAGCCCACCAAAAATGCTGATGATATTTTCTCACGTTTGGGTGATAATACCAGACTCAACGACCTACAGCTCCACTGCTGGAAAGATGAGCAGGACTTATATAGACTGCTAAATACTTCAGTTGTGCAGGTCCTGAATCTCAGTGACGATAGTGATTACCATTCCTTAAATACTTTTATAGGCATCTCTCCAGACGGAATCGATACCAAAAAAGTGGAGGCTTTTCAGTTACTGACTCCCGTAAAGGCACCCTTTTGGGGAGCGTTCAACCTTAACCGTAAATTCCAGCAGCAATTCAAATCCGGTAAAAGATTGACCGTCAATATCGGGGATTACAAAATAGGTCTATTCGATAAGGTCATACAGACTGCAAACGAAAAGATAGATGGTTATCCTTCAGGTATGGAACAACAGATTTCAAACGGTCAATTGGGTGTGGTAAAAGGTCTGAATAAAGGTTATGCCAATGTTGTTTTTTCCGGGATTGACAACAACGATACCTATGGTTATAAAGGCCAAGGCAATAATGACACCGATAAAGCAAATCTTGAATTAGCTTACGCCATAACAATCCATAAGAGCCAGGGAAGTGATTTTGATTATGTCTTTCTTATCCTGCCAAAGACGGGAAAATTAATATCAAGGGAGTTGATATATACTGCATTAACAAGGGCCAAGAAGAAGTTAATATTGCTGGTCGAAGGTGATTCTCCGCATTGGATACTAAACTTGTCAAAACCACAATATTCCGTAACCTCAAAACGCAACAGTAACCTATTTCAGGCATCGGTACGAGACGAGAGAAATAGTGTGCCATATGCATCAGGACTTATTCACAAGACGAAGAAAGAAGGCCTGATTGTACGCAGCAAATCAGAGGTGATTATTGCAAATATGCTCATTGAAAAGGGCCTTGATTTCGAGTATGAAAGGGAATATGAAAGTGCTGACGGTCAAAAAAGGATACCTGATTTTACATTTATGGACGCGGCGGGAGATATTATAATACTCGAGCACTTGGGAATGATGTCCATACCCACCTATAAACAAGATTGGGAAAAAAAGAGGCTTTTCTATCAGCAAAATGGTTTAGTTATAAATCAAACATTGTTTACGACGACGGAAAGCCCTACGGAAGGAATCGACTCCATAGAAATAGAAAAGATAATTGATAGTATAGCTGAATTGCTTTAAATATCCTGCAAATTATGCAGGGAGCAACCGCCCCCCGAGTCCCGAGGAAAGGGCGGCAAGATCCGGTTGTGATACAACCGTTCATCTTGCCGATTGCACCAAAGGAGGGCAATCTTTGGAAGCAACCCGAATTTTCAGCAGTTTTCAATGTTGATATAAGCTTGTGAAAGTGGATGGCGCAGTGTTACGGAGGTATCCGTTTTCACCGATACCAGGGCAAATCCTGGAGCAGCGCGAAGGTTTTGCGCTTCGATCTTTCTGTTTCGTACAAAGGTGTTCCACTATGTAAAAAATTCATTTGATGATGGGATTTTCAGGGTAAATTATGATTAAGCTTATTTAGGAAAGACGTAGTATTTTTACCTAAACGAATGTCTAATTTTAATCTGAAAAGTATGCTGACAACAAATGAAGTGGCCCAGGTGTTCGATACGATCTTGAGCAGCCCGGGGATGAATGAAGCCGTTAAGATTGACCTGCGTATTTCGCGAAAAACGGTGCTTTTACTGCACCAGGTTATAGAGCATGGGGTTTCAAAAAAAGGCGAGGGGGAGTTGTTCCTATTTGCAAGTGCGTCTGAGGAAACCCTAACGGAATTGAAAGGATTGGGGACCGATTGCCTACAGCGGGCAGGCCTTGTAGAGCTGAGTGAAAAATTATTGCAGCTCAGCAATCCTAATAAGAAATGACAATGATAAAAGGAAGTTCGAAGTAACTTCCTTTTTTATTTATGGAATGGATTGTTTCTTGAAATTTTCAGGCACTTTTTTGCACCAGCGAAAGGCGCAAGCAAGATTAATTTAGCCAATGGATATACTATATGGAAGCAAATGAAACCATCACCAAAAGTAAAGGGGTTAATAGTGGATACGGTCTGTTGGCTTTACATCCTGCTTTTTGTATATGCTGCGGTAAGTAAACTTCTGGATTACGAACATTTCATAATTGAAATAGCAAAATCACCACTTTTAAGTGCATTTGCAGAAATAGTCCCAATCGCTGTAATCGGTACTGAAATAGTTGCCTCAGCCTGCTTGCTTCACTACAGCTTCAGGTTTTACGGATTGCTGATAGCTTTTGCCCTTATGTGCAGCTTCACTGTATATATAATCATAATACTGAACTGGAGTTCTTTTATTCCCTGCTCCTGTGGCGGCATACTTTCAAAACTGGGTTGGTGGGAGCATTTGGTTTTTAATCTTGCATTCCTGTTACTGGCAATCGGTGCAGTCTTCTTATATCCTAAAGTGCAGTTGCCAGCATATCTCAATAACCCGAGGAAAGTTTTTTCTGTTATGGCAATAATAGGGATAGCAGCTACAATGACAGTAATTTCGCTATATTATTTTTCGGAACAAGAGACCCATCGTAATAATGCGTTCATAAGACGATATCCCCATGACCCGACAAGTTTATGGAAGGGATTTGAGATAGAATATAATTCCTATTATATAGCCGGAGAACGTGATGGTAAAATTTATTTGGGGAATACCACGGCACCGTCCCATGTCCTGGAGGTCAACACAAATACTGATCAGCTTTCCGTTGCAAAAATAGAGTTACCGAATGCGTCAAGGCTTCGCCTGACCGCTCCAAAAGTAAGGATTGACGGATCAAATTTTTATCTGGTAGATGCAGGCAAACCAGCCATATTCAAAGGCAGCCTTGATGACTGGCAGGCATACCTGTATTGGGAGGGTACACATCCCTTTCAGCAACTTGAGCCTTGCCGGGATACAAAATTTGCTTTCAGTGTGATTGCTGATTCCCTCAATCAGCACACAGTCGGTGTATTGGATGCAGAAACAGGCTCTGTAAAAATAGCCAAAGGGCTATTAAGGGGGCAGTCAGGAGAAATTTTTGATACTGACGGAATGCTGCATTACAATCCCGCATCAGACAGGATATTGTATTTATATTATTATCGCAATGAATTTTCGAGCTGCGATCTTACGCTAAAAAATGCCGTGAAGGGTAAAACGATAGATACCATATCACAGGCAGTAATCCCAATTGCAAGGGAAAATAGCGGCAGGGTAAGGACAATTGCCTCTCCGCCATTAATCATAAACAATTATAGCTGCAGTTCGGCCGGTTACCTCTTTGTCAAATCCGAAAGATTGGGGCGTTATGAAAAAGGAAATATGCTTGATGATGCCTCTATAATTGACGTGTATGACCTTAAGCACCAGACCTACGAATTTAGCTTTTACCTATATAATTACAAGGACGAAAAGATACGCTCATTCAGGGTATATCAAAATATTCTTGTAGGCCTTACAGAACACCATATAGTCTTTTATAAACTTGACAAGGAAAGATTCCAATTGCTGGATTAGAATGAAATACGGCCGCATCAGGGGATGATCGAAAACCTGTAACAGAGTAGATCCAACTTTTAAATTTTTATTTTATGAAAACAATTTTTGCAAAAAGGGTCATGCCGGCTTTTGCGGTAATGGCAGCAGTTATGGGCGCTTTTGCCTTTGAAAGAGCAGAAGCCACTGCAATGGTTCCTGAGACCGGATGGATAAACCTTCCGGGCGAGCCATGTGAGGTGCCGGTACAATGCGATTTCAGGCCGTCAGGCCCGTTGTGTACCGCGACGTACGAAGGTACTTCACATGTAGCGAAAGGCAAAAGTAATCCTGCAGTGAACATCTGCGATAAGACATTACGAATGCCTTTAAATTAAAGTTGAAAGGTGCCGAAAGGCACCTTTCCTATTTATTAACTCAATTAGCCCATTTAGGTTTAGGACTTCCTTTTAGCTTGTAATCAAGCCACTCTAACATCCGTTGGCTAAGGTCTACCTGATTTGTGCGCTCCATGAGTGAGTGTTCCTCTCCGGGATACACTAACAAAGAACATGGCTTGCCAAGTTTCCATAATGCATTATAAAACATGATGGTTTGGCTATAGTCAACAACAGGGTCAGTATCGGAAGTCCAAAGCAAGAGTGGTGCTTTGACATTCCTGATATGCTCAAGGGGAGAATTTTCCAGGAGGCCTTCGGAATCAAAAGCTTCGGAAAACCTGAACTGGTAGCTATAAAACAAATCCATATTAGGGTATCCTGACCCATTAAAAGACAGATAAAAGCTTCGCAGGTCAGTTATGGCTGCCCCGATAATTGCGGTGCTGAATATATCGGTTTTTCCCATTATGTATGATGCCTGGTAGCCGCCAAAAGAATGACCGTTCAATGCTATGTTAGCCGAATCGATATTATATTTTTGTGTTGCAGCTTCAACGCTGGCCGTCACGCATTCCAAAGACGACCGGCCTACCTCATTTAAAGTATAGTAGATATCAGGGCAGAGCACAAAATATCCCTTAGCTGTGAGATGCGTAATGTTTATGCCATTGTCGGAACCCCTATCAGGCGGTATGTATAAATTCAGCGTGTGGCTTAACCGCTCATAAATATTCACCACCATCGGGTATTTTCTGTCCGGATCGTAATCAGCAGGAAAAAACAGCGCGCCTTTTAATTCCTTTCCGTTAGCTTTATAATGAATGAGTTCCGATTTGCCCCATAAGAAATTTTCCTGTTGTGGGTTAGATGTTGCGAGAACAGCTGTCTTACCATTTCTGTACAACACCTTAAGAACCGGCGGCTGATCAAAATCAGATTCAAAAAAAAGCCAACCGGAGGCATCATCAAATCCCTTGATGCTAAAAAGATGCCTGTCCGTATTAATGAGCTTTCGCAGGCCATTTGGATTATCCCAAATTTCTAATCCCTCATCAAGGTTTTGTGTATTAATGGTTTTTATCAGAAGGGGAGTATCCACAATCTTTGCAGCAAACCCGAATATCCTTCCGGAACTGCTGGATATAAGCCCATCATCATATATACGGTTCTGGATGCCCGCCTCCCTGCCGGTTGTCATCCTGAAGGTTTTACCCGTGACCGGATTAACCGTCCATATATCGTAACAGTCATAAATGTAAAATTCGCTATCATCTTCTGACCACCCGCCGCAACCGTATGGCGGTAAGGAGCCGGGCAGGTCGTATTCGGTTTTATAAACGGGGTAAGGAATACCATTGCTAATACATTTGTGCTTATCCTTTTTAATGTCATAAACATACCATTGACGATCCCTAAAATAAGCAATATAGCCACCGGCAGGGGAGACCAATGTTTGTTCGGGGTGGTACACCTGCTTATCCAGGAATGTTTTTATTTCCCCAGTCCTGATACAAAGCAATTTAATATCTATGTACTCATCAATATACTTATGTTGGGGAAGATAGTTGTCTTCCTTAAAAACAAGCGCATGGCTTTTATCGCCGGTAAGTACTGCATTAGGATAATCTTCCGTTTCAACAGCGGTATTTTTTCCTTTTGAAAGATCCCAGGCGAACCAAAAGGTGTTCGAAGTGCTGTTGGAGGCACCCGTCTTCCGCAGTTTTTCCGAAGGGCTATTAAGCACCGACGGTTTATTTTGCAGCACCGGAATTGCATTATCCCCCGCTTCCCTTTGCATATAATGAAATACAGTGTTGCCATCATCGCTTATGGCTAATTGTGAAGGCCTTATGAGCATCTGCCCATTCTCAGGCCCGACGTCCTTTAAGTTCCTGGTCTTCCAGTTTTTTCCATGTCGTGTAACAGCTATAATTTCGTATTGATTTTTACTATCATTTCCTATAGCGTAAAATGCTATTGCCCTTCCCGGAGTATTCCACTTCAGCTGGCTATATCTGGCTCCTTCAGCAACTATGGTGGTGACCGAAAAATTATCCAGATTCTGTATCACGACGCTCTGATGGTCTTTTTCTTTTTTGACAAGAGCTGCAAAATCTCTTTTTGGGCTTAGGGCGGCAGCCGTTACATTTTTAATGTCTTTTACGGACAGTGTATTCGTATTAACGATAATAAGCGAGCTCTTTGCCTGATCATGCAGCACTGCAGTGCCACTGCTATTTGAAAATCCTAAGAAATTTACCTTTTCAATAGTCATCTCCCTGCCTGTGCCTAATTCCAATAATAGTACATTAGTACTACTAATAATTGACACATATCGGTCATTGCCCGAGAAGACTGCCCTATACGCTTCCGGATATGCCTTAAGGGATGCTGTTTTGGTATTACAGATAAATAGCGTATCCCCGGCAACTTTGCCCTTCCTGTAGGCCACCCACTGTCCATCATGAGATACTCCTGCTAAAGACAAAGTTTCCCATTGCCGATAATCTTCTTCCACAATCACACGCTTTTGCGCATGGGCTTCCATAAAAAGCATAAAAAAGCATAAAAAAATAAATATAAGTCTCATGTATCATTTTCTTTTGGTAAAGCCCCGGACCATACTAACTCAAATAGCCCGGGGCCAGCTATTAATAACCTGTGTTTTGAGGCAAAAGATTTGGATTAAGCCGTAGCTCCCTTTCCGGCAAGGGGAGACTTATATCAAATTCATTCCAGCCCGGTTTCTGCATCGACAATACTGCATTGGCGGCGCCCAGGCGCTTAAGGTCAAAAAACCTGTGTCCCAGCTCACTGAAAAGCTCTACCCGTCGCTCCTGCAAGATGGCATCCAGCAGACTTGTCGTGCCGTCTGCATCAGTAGGGTCGAGTCCCGCACGTTCGCGTATGGCATTGAGATCTTCTTTCGCCCCTATAAGGTCACCGGTCCGTATACGTGCTTCAGCGCGTACCAGATACATTTCTTCCAGCCTGAGCTGTACCGAATATTCCAGGGAAGCCTCTGTCGGCTCGCTCTGCTTATACTTAAAGGGATAATACCATTGTTCCCCACCTTCTGTTACAGACCCTACCCAATGCACCAGCCTCAGATCGCCGGGCTCAAAAGAATCAATGAGAGACTGGCTCAGCGCGCGCGTGCTCGGAGGCCCGCTACTGAATATATAATTCTGGCCTTCCAGCGTATTAAGATTGGCAGCCGCCGGCATCAGTTGCCAGATCGTGCCTGGGCTATCAATCAGAAATACCTCGTTGAGGTCGGCACTAAGACTGAAGAGCGCGGTATTGTTAATGACCTGGGAGGCTTTTTCCGATGCAAGCTCATATTCACCAGCGTTTAAGCACACCCTTGCCAGAAGCGCTGCAGCTGTGTACTTATTAGGGCGAACGCGCCCGTTACCGGTATAACTTTCGCCCAGCAATCCTTCTGCTGCTGCCAAATCATCAATTAGCCGGCTATAGATTACGGCAACCGGTAGTTTGGCAAGAGACATATTTACGGTATAATCGGTAGTGGTCACATAGGGGATATCACCAAAGAGCTGCACCAGATAACTGTAGATATAAGACCTTAGGAAGAGCGCTTCGCCCTGCAAGCGGTCCTTATCATCCTGCTGTAGTGTTTGCGATGCCTGAGTACCTTCCAGTATCGCATTCGAAGCATAGACCAGGTTGTATGAATCGGCCCAAATGGAGGCGACAGTCGCATCGTTTGCCTGAAGGTTATTTGTAAAGAACTTCTCTTCCGGCAGGCCGTAATTACTATAGCTGATAAGCTCATCGCTGTAAGCGCCCATCAGTATGCCCATTCCCGAACCACTGCCAGTGACTAAGGCCTTACTTTGCAGCGAGGAGTAGATATGCGCAAGGGCAGCATCGGCTGTTGCCACATCCTCATAAACGACATTCGCAGGTAATTCTGCAGCGGGCCCCGGAATGTCCACGAAATTTTCACATGCGGTACAAGCAACGATAACAGCCGCTCCGTAAAGAGTGTAGCGTATTTGTGTTACAAGCCCCAATAGATTATATCTTTTCATTATTGTTTAAATTAAGGTTGGAAATCGATTTGAACGCCAAAACTCAGCGTCCTCAGGGGAGGAAGGCTTCCGCGGGTCTGGTTCTCAGGATCCGCACCTTTAAACTTTGTCAGTGTCAGCAGGTTTTGTCCCTGAAAATATAACCTGCAAGAGGTGGAGGGTAACCATTCTTTTGGCAGGGTATAGGAGATCGATAGATTTTTAAGGCGCAGGAAAGAGGCATCGGATATGACACCATCACTTCCAATGAAGTTGTAAAATGCGTCAAGCGCCTCATTATTGTACCCTGCCGTGTAAAGCTGGATATCCGAAGGTGACCCAGATTGCCAAGCGGAAACTACCGCTGCCGGCTGGTTATCAGGAAGCCCCGGAATCGCACCAGTATTAAAATGATTATACCCCTGCTGTTTTACGAACTGCAAAAGAAAATCAAGGCTCCAGTTCTTATAAGACAGGCTGTTTTGTAAACCTCCATAATAGTCCGGTGTCAGGCTTACGATTTTCTGGCTGTCTTCGGGCCAGGTGATCTGCCCATCTCCATTATAGTCCTGGAACGTGTATAGACCCGTTTGCTGGTCGACCCCTGTGTTATGGTACACTTTTACAATATCCAGCGGCTGGCCAATTATATACTGCTCTGCGTAGGTCGAGCTTTCCAGCCCATCATATCGCAAAAGCTTGTTGCGGGCGAAAGTAACATTTGCCGATGCCGTCCAGTTCCATTTCCCGGTATCAAGAATTATAGTTCTAAAATCAAATTCCCATCCTGTATTCTGGACCGTGGCATCAAGGTTAGCCTGGATGGAAGGAAATCCTGTCATCGTCGGTAATGGAATACCGACCAACTGACTGGAAGAGCGGTTCCTGTAATGGGCAGCGGTCAAATACAGGCGGTCTTTCAGGAAGCCGAGTTCTACTGCAAATTCAAGTTTCTTATTTGTCTCCCAGCTGAAATCGGGATTAAACAGGCGTACCGGCTGAAGCCCAACAACCCCCTGATAAGGTACTCCTGTAGCCTGATAAGTGCTGAGATACTGATAGTCGCCTATCTGATCACTTCCGGTAGTACCGTAACTTCCCCGAAGCTTTCCAAAACTCAGCGCCGTTTGCATATCTGCAAATATTTTCTCTTTGCTAAAGATCCAGGCTCCCCCTACAGCGCCAAAATTTGCAAATCTTTTCCCTGGGCCGAACCTGCTGGAACCGTCCCTGCGACCTGTCAGGTTAAGGATGTATTTCCCATCAATATTGTAGTTTAGCCTCCCGAATATCGCATTATAGCGGTAGAGCACTTCGCTGTCGGCCAATATATAAACAGTTGTTGCGGCGGACAGGTTATCGATCAAATTATTGTTCGCGAATCCTGTCCCGCTTAATTGCAGCGCATGTGCGGTACGTTCCTGAAAAGTCAGACCGCCAAGGACCTGCAAGTCACCGGGCCCTAAGCGCCTGGTGAATTCCAGCTGTGGCTCGAAGTTCCAAGAGCGCTGGCTGACCAGGCTCCTGAAGGCATTGGAAACCGCAGTTGTATATCCCCATGCAGGGTCATATATAAGTATTTGGCGAAAGGCGTTTCTCTTCCAACCGATTGTCCGCATATCCCATCAGCGCCTTAGCTTCCAGGCCATCGATAAGCCTATAGCTTAGACTTGCACCCGCCGTCAGGCTGTTATTGCTTGCGAGGTAATCCTGATTTAATGCCGCCAGAGGATTTTCCCAAGTGGAGTTTTCCCAGTTCAAACCGCCTTCAGCGTTATACAATTCCGGTGCGTTGGGAGAAAGGATACTGGCTTTATAGGTAAGGTCGGTGCCCGGCAGGTCGCTTTTGGAGGCTACATAATTGGCAGACAGGTTAAGGCCGAAACGCTGATCTGCTGAACGATGATTAACGTTTAGGTGCAATGCGGATTTCCGAAAACTGAAGTCTCCGGGAAAAACGGTTCCCTCTTTGTAAGTAGTCCCGCGCACCAGGTAACGTGTCGACTCACTGCCCCCTGAAATACCTGCCTCGATGTTTTGTGTGACCGCTGTCCCGCCAATAAGCTCTTCCTGCCAATCAGTATTGCGATTTTGATCCCATGTGCCATTGACATCGTAAGCCCATTCAGGGATTTCCGTGAAACCGTCGTTGATGAACGCCTGCCTGCGCATATCCAGATACTGCGTTGTATTCATGAGCTTCATAAACCGGGAGACGCTTGAAACACCCGTATAGGCATTGACTGAAAAAGTCGTTTTTTCAGCACGCCCTTTTTTAGTAGTTATCAGTACCACTCCATTGGCTCCGCGAGAGCCATAAATGGCTGTGGCATCTGCATCCTTGAGTATCTCTATGCTTTCGATATCGTTGGGGCTTAGCCCGTTCAGCGGGCTTGAGCCGCCAAATGGCAGGATGCCCTGATAAGCCGATTCTGAGCTTACATTGTCCGCAGTGAACGGCATTCCGTCCACAATGTACAGTGGGTCATTACCGCCTGTACGGAGGCTGTTCCTTCCCCGGATCTTTATGCTAAATCCTCCGCCCGGCACGCCGGTATTCTGCACAACATCCACACCCGGCATGCGGCCCTGGAGCGTTGCAAGGGGATTTGCGACGGGCTGCTTTTCAATGTCCTTTGCGGTAATACGCGAAATGCTTCCGGTTCGCTCCTTGTCCTTTACGCTGTAATATCCTGCATTGATCACTACCTCTGCCAGTTGTGCGGCATCTTCCTGCATCACGACATCGATGGACTGTGAGGTAATAACCTGCTCTACGTTTTTCATACCCATAAAGGAGAATACGAGTGTATCGCCGATTGAAGCAGTAATGCTGAAGTTCCCTTTTTCGTCCGATACGGTAGCGGAGGTGCCATCTTTTAGATAAATGTTCACTCCGGGCAGCGGACCTCCACTGTCGGTTACAGTCCCGGTGATAGTTGACTGCCAAAAGGATATAATTACACTACGGTCAATATAGTTGGCATGCATGTGGCTGCACCACAGCAAAAGCCCTAAAATAAAGGCAAAGCAGCCCTTATCCAATGAAATTATTTTCATAATTTTGAATTGTTAAATGAAACGAAAGTTTTGTTTTCTCGAGCCTTCTGCCCGCACCGCCAAGTAGCAGCAGAAGGTTTTTTATTTGTGTTTGGCTAGTTTGGTCAGTTTCTCATGGGCACACGTATTTACTGGTTAATAATGGTTTAGCTATTATTTTACCAATACGGCCGAAGTCTGCTCCGGGTATTGCGGCATGGTGCGCAGGGTCCAAAGAATATGAACCTGAAAGGATAGAAAAATGATTTTTCTTATACGCGTCCATCATGAAGTATTACTACCACGCGACACAAAAACATTGCTAAGAAATAAGTAGAGTAGAAGAGGCCATCCTTAAAAAGGAGGCGTGGGTTTAAACTCAACTTATCGAACGGAGGTACTGGTATACCCTGCAACAATAAGTGAGCCCACGCCATATATGGCGTGAGCATTTACACTTATCATCCCGTTGCTAAAAATTACCAGTTTTCCGTCCGGGGTTCAAAGCGAATGCTTCATATTATTTGAAGTATCGCAAATATATTATCTATAGCAAATATAGCAAAATATTTAATAATTCGGATTTCAGTCCGAATAAATTTAATTTTTAACAGGTTCCTTTGTTAATATGAAGGATAAAAATCGTTTAATTGTTGAATATATTGCCCGGGAATGGGTGGATAAAGCTGAATCGCAAAATTATTTTGCAACTGAGCACAATATAGATGAAAAGACGGTAAGAAGGATTAAAAATGATAAAGATTATCAAATAAGTCTGATAACACTAATGAAGATTTGTGAAGCAAGAGAAATCAAACTTTTTGAGTTTTTTAAATCATTAGGAATTTAATCTAAGCCACAAAGCTGAGATCTACTTGAGTAGCAAAATTGTTTTTGATGTTTAAATCAATTAGCTCCTGCAAATAACTTATTTCCTCTATTGCCCATTGGAAAAAGATTCTTCTTGTAATGACTTCTAATTCGGTGCTTAGCATAAAATAGTTAATAGGCAATCGCTCTATTTGGGATTCCAACTTCTTTTTTAATTCTTCAGTATTGGTAAGTCTAGTTAGCTGAAGTTCTTTGTCTATCAATGCTTTATTTCCTATACTAATTATCCTCTTATACCTGGCCTTAATATTAAATACTCTATCCCAAGACTCAATTTTATCTCTGATAATTGTGTCTGCTGCATTTTTGGGTTCTATTTCGACCGACCAATTTCCCTTATAGCTATTATTTATATTTGGTAATTCTAAGCAATTTAACGAAAAGACCATCTCTTCAAATGGATGTGGCTGCGAGTTATAGGGATAGAATGCTGTACATCTAGTCTTGAAATCATCAGAGTAAAGTAATTGTTTAGTATCTTTTACTAGATTACAGTCGGTACCTGAAGGAAAAAGATTTTTAGAATTTATTGCAGCAAATACAAACAAGTCGTTCCCCTTTGGCAAAAGGTGATCGTGATCAGGTTTCCGAATGCTCATTTCATCCCGCATTTTTTCAAGACCACAATACGGGCAAACCATGTATTCCACATAATTTATTGAATTTTCCTGGACAAATAACCTGTAGAATTCACCTAAATCCGATTTAATTTTTTTGCAAAATGAACTGTCCTTTTTTCCAAGTTGACTACTATATAGATGATTGAAAAGTTCAGATAAGAAATCGGCAATTGAGAGTTGTTTTGTATTACCTTTTTTATCATTTATAGTTTTCCAAACGATGTTATTAAAATCTTTAGCTGTATCAATACTCAGTGTAGTATCATCGAATAGTCTTTTTATATCTAAACTTCGGTTGAAAGCATCTATAATTCTATTTTTAGTGGCATCGTCAAAAGTTAGAAATTCTTTAAGCAGCTTTTCCAATACTGTCATCCTATGTACCGGCGGATCACTATACCATTGCGGAAATAATATCTTACTACTAAAGGATGTAGGATTAGATGACTGGACTTTATCAAAAAAAAATTTAATCAGATCTTGTAATTTTTCAATATCGTGATTTTTAAATTGTAAGTAAAATAACATAGCTAGACCTCTTCTTTAAATTTCTGGTCACACTTTGAAAACTCATCGAGAAGATATAATCTGTCAACTGATTCGCCGAGCATACGAATTCTACTTAAAAAATTCTCTCTCTTTTCGATCCATTGCTGATGGCTATCAATTTCAGCAATTTCGCTGTGGAGTTTTTCAATATCTAAAAATGCCAGTTTTGCGATTCGACTATCAAAGTGCTTGTAATCATCATCGTTGGGATCAAATAAGCTTTCCGTAACGTTTTCATAAGTCGCTCCATATGTTTCTTTTTCAACCCTTGAAAAGGTTACTTTACCCTCGGTTCTTTTAAATTTAAAGACATTATAGCCGTGACAGTCAGACAATATGAACGGCGAATGAGTAGTCACGACGAACTCTACATTTTTATTCGCTAATACTTTGTCCATCTGATAAAAGAAGTCACTCCGCCATAAAGGATTAAAATGAGTATCAGGTTCATCTAAAAGATATAGAATATCTCTATCTGCCTTCTTAGTATCAAAAAGTAGGATTCCGCCCAAGATATGAATAAATTGATGCTCGCCATCACTTATTTTTTCATACTCTGTTCTCACCTCAGGGTGCTTGAGAACTAGTTCGATGTTCTCAATACTAAAGATTTTATCAAGAGAGGCAATCTGTGGAAATTTGATAAGTTGTCCTTTCTCCCTCTTTTTTCTTAGTAAGTCTTTATATTTTTTTTGAATACATAGTGTATTTAACAAATTTAGTTTGGTTAATGCCTCAAATAAATTTTGGACATTGCCAAACTTATCTTTAAATAAATTTATCGTTATTTTGTTCACGAGAAAGTCAAATACATATTCATTGCCTTTTACGTCATCAATACTGATGTTTGCGAGCGTTGCGCAATCTTTCAACTGTTCAATGTAAGTGTTAAGTTCTTGGGTTATTTGTACTTTTTTGTTTCCATAAAGCTTATGTAATCTAATTACTATACGAAAAGTATTCATTCCGGACACCCTAAGATTGTTAGTGAAAATTTCCTGCTTATTTGTTTCAGCAAGAATGAAATTTGACACGACAATTGCGGCATTTGAATCGTAATTAAGTAATAAAAGATTCGGTGATAGAATTTTTTGTGCAGGATTTACACTAGAAATGGCTTCATTAGCTACTTGTTCCGCATAATAGTCTTGCAAATCTACATAAGGTAGAGTAAGTAAATCATTTAATCCGGAAGTATAAGCAACGGTTAAGGGAATATAATCTCTGGCGTTAAGGGCATTGACTTTGACAAAATCATCTTTTTGTAATGAATTTTTTTTAATGCTCTTTCTATAAAACTTAATTTCATCTCTCTCACGAGTACGAATTATCCTTATGGTCTCACGCTTCTGTTTTACAGTAATTTCATATTCTATATGAAACAGAATACTGGTTTTTGATTTGTTATCTGAATATGGAAAGTATTTGGGGCTGTTATTTAAGTATAACTTGTGTGTATAGAGAAAGTATACCTCAATCTCATAGAATATATCAGATAGTAGTTCTAAGAAGTTCGATTTTCCACTTCCATTCAAGCCAACCAAACAGATAGGATCAATCTTATCTAGCAATAAAGGATGCTTTAAAAATTGATACTCGAATGGCTCTAGGCTTCGATATTTATTTAAAAGTTTAAGATACTGAATTTTCATAATTAATTATTGTATGAACCAGTTTGCCATTAACGCTTTTTGCAATAAAAAAAGGATCAGGATCATTCTTAAATAGTTTTTCCTGTGCTAGTTCTAAGAAAGCTTTTGAAAAATCATCAAAATCCATGTCCGGTATACTTGAATTTAGACTTTCAAATAAGTTTATCTTGTCATCATTTGAAATGTCTTTACCTTGTAATGTAATATAAGCTTCTTTCTTAATTTCCGAAATAATATTTTCTTTAATATTTTTCATAAAGTGCTCTTTTTTAAATTTTGCCTGGACTTTTCGAATATTGTTTCTATCCTCTTCAATCCTAGTCTTTGTCGTTTCAATTGCTTTAAGCAACTTTTCAAAATCATGTTTTACCGAATTAGGCTCATCGTAGCTCCCAATGTAAGCTTCACTCAAAATTGCAAGTTCCAGATTTTCCATTTCTAATTGTGCCTGATTAAAATCAATTTGTAGCTTATCAACAATCTTTAAAATTTTTTCAATCTTTTGCGAAATAAATTTCTGCTCTTCATAACTAGGTAAACAAATGTTTAGATTGCCAACAATAATGCTATTTAAGGCCGATTGACTGCTACTTGATCTAGCATTAATGGATTCATTTCTGATTTCTAAATATTTCATTTGCAAATAGTAAAAGACAAAGAGAGGGTCTATACCATCGTTTAAGGTTATTGCACAAACATTTTGATTTGTGCATGCCTCTATTTTTAGAAGCCCAACTTGTCCCCTCGTTTTGCCTTCTCCTACCATAGCCATCAGTATAGTACCTTTACTTAACAATTTGAGATTGGTACTTTCAACGGCTAATTTTGTTATTTTTTCTTTGCTAGCATTTATAAAGGAATTATTTACTTCTCCACTGCTAACCCATGGTATGTGTCCACCCCAATAGGCTTTAACACTACGTTTCGGCGTAGCACCTACGCTAATTTGAGAGATATTTTTGAAGTTATTCCATTTCCAACTATCCGGCACGCTAAATTCGGACAGATACTGTTCATAGCTCTCACTGCTGAAATTTGAAGCATCAGTCAGGGATTTTCTATATTCCGAGGATAACTCGCCGGAATAAGCTTGTCTAAGAACCGATTGCTTAAAATTTTGTAGATGTTTTATAATGTCGATATCTATATCCGTGTTTTTGGAATCATAACTAACATTGGATTTCAGGCTATTAATAAATTGCTTCTTCTGAAAATTAAATATGTGTTTACTGTTATTAAGTTTAAGCTCAATTTCTTTAACGATATCTACCTGCTCCGTAATCGGAACATATGGTATCTTTAAATCAAGAAGTACGTCTGGATCGACATGTGGGATACTGTTGCCTTTCGTATTTTTATTTATAAATTGAAACTTACTTTTGATAAAATAATATACATATTTTGTGTTGAACTCAATAGGCGTCAGTCGCATTAAAGTTGAGCCTATAGCACCATGTTGACCCAAAAAGCACAACCCTGATCTAGAACCATCCCATACCATAAGAACATCAGAGTTATTAGCAATATTGCCGAGTTCTGCATATGTGTATTCACGAATTTCAAAATTTTCCAGGGCATGGATATCAAGATAAGGAACGGCTTTATCGAAGTTTTTTTTCCGTAGTATGGATGGTTTTGTTCCTTTTTGGACAAATAAAATATCTCTTAAGTCTATTTTAAACAGAAAATTACGCATCACCTTTCACATTTAATAGTTCTTTTAAAGCTTGTAATGATGTGAGTTGCTCTTGATAATTTCCTATGAGCTTTTCTAAATAAAATGATGGATCCTCCAGTTTTTCAGGTTCAAAAATGTTAGTAAACGATAAGTCATAACCTCTTTCCACGACTTGCTGAAAAGTATATTTTTTAAATCTATTTGATTCTTCTCTGAAGCCTGTTCCGTCATATTTTTGGCCATATGATTTCACAAAGTCCGCGAAGTGTAAATCGTATTGTAGTGGGCGGGAGGTTTTCGTTACGTCTTGGACGTCAGTTCTTGCATCGTATACCCATAATTCTTTTGTTGGCATACCTTTTTGAAGAAAGACTACACAAGCTTTTACTCCAGCGGCATATGGATTAAAGGTGCCTTTGGGTAGTTTTAAAATAGTATGCAAATTGCAATGACCATCTTGTAAAATATTTTTCCATACTTCTTTAGCTTTACTATCAGTTAGGCTACTGTCCGGTAAAACAATTGCTGCACGTCCATTAACTGCCAACACTTCATTTATATGTTGAATAAAATTTATTTGAATGTTACTAGTGTCCACCATGAACTTTCTTATTTTTGGAGATCCCGAAACACCACGAGTGCCAAATGGTGGATTAGTTATTATGCAATCAAACTTGTATTTATGTTCGACGGGGCTGTATATCGAATCTCCCAAAGTTAGATTTGGAATAATACCATGTAGAAACAAATTCATTAAAGCCAAACGATATGGTCTCACCACAAGCTCTTGGCCATAGTATGATTTGTTTTTGATTTTAGCTAGTTCACTATGATTAGTATTTTTCTTCGCCCAATCTACTGCCATGGTTAAGAAGCCTGCTGTGCCGCAGGCAACATCAGAAATTTTAAAATCTTTTTTCTCCAAGGGATTAGGCCTCACAACTTCAACGATTGCTTGGATGAGTGGTCTTGGAGTAAAAAATTGTCCGGCACCCTTTTTCCCCTCATTAGCTATCTTGTCCAGTAGTCCTTCAAATGCTTCTCCTTGTACATCTTTTTCCAATTCTGTCCACCCAATTGCCTCGATACCGTCTACAATTTTCTTTAAACTTACCGGATTCTTGATTTTAGCAATTGGTTCTTGGAAAATTTGTCCCAAAATTCCCTTCTCTTTTTTTAAATTCAGTAGGAGCTGTTCATAATACTTCTTCAATTCTTCTCCCTCTCTCGTTATGAGATTACTCCATTGGCAATTTTGAGGGACAGATATACCACTTTCATCAGCCATTTTTAAAAAAAGGAGATAGGTTAATTGTTCTATATAGTCAGCATTGTCTACGCCATCTTGCCTTAAGATATGACAAAAAGACCACAATTTGGCAGTTATATCCATTGAAAAAATATATGTAAAAAGAAATATACGCGAATATAATGTAAAATAATAATGTATCAATAGCAATGACTTACTGATGGGCTATATTGGATGTTGATTTGGCTGTATTGTTTAATTACGAATGATTTCTTTTTGTAACTCTCCTACAAAATATCCTGGTGATATCCCCGTCCTCTTCTTAAACGCCGTCACAAAATGCTGCGCCGTGCTAAACCCTGATTCCTCAGCCAAAGCACCATTTGTATATCTCTTCAGAAGTGGCTCTGCCTTTAATCGATTTACCAGGTAATCGATCCTAAGGTCGTTGATATAATTGACAAAGCTCTTTTGCTTTTGATGACGTATCACTTTTGAAAGGTATTTGTAATTGGTATCAAAGTTTTCGGCAAGCTTTGTGGCAGTGAGATCCTTTTTAAGAAAGCCTTTCTTTCTCTCGAAATCCTGTAGCTTTGTAATTATATTTTGCACGATGGCAGGATTTATATCCAGCTCCGCATTATCACTGATTATCGGCTCAGGTTCTTGCAACAGGTCTTTTTTTAATAGGACTTCAAATCTCTGTTTATAGAGCTTACGCAGCCTGAGGTATCGCCTCACAATGATTATTGCAGCTATAAGTACAACCATCAACAGCACTTTGATCATCCATCCGTAATAACAGCTCCTTGATAAGCTGGCTTGCAGCCTTTCTTTTTCCGCGAGCAAATGTGCGGTGTCATATTCCTTGTGAACCTTTGAAACCAAGTAACGAAACCTTAGATTTAAGATGCTATCTGCACTTAAAAGCCTGTCAATATACTTTAACTCCAATGCAGGGACCTTTTTTATGTTATAGTACCTGATAAGGTATTCATAACTTTCCCGCAGGTCTGGCCTGATATATTGCCTGGCAACAAACGCACTGTCTACTTTAAGGAAGTAGCCTATAGCTCTTTTTGTCTCTCCTTTTCCGTAGTAGGCCTTGCCAAGGTAAAAATTTGCTACGGCCTCGTTGGCGAAGTCGTCTGCCTTGCGCAGTTCCGGCAGTGAATAGTCCAGATGTGTAATGGCATCATTAAACCTGTTTCTTTTGTAATCATTAATTCCGTCGGCCATTTCAATGTATGGGAGCAGAAGCTTAACCCCAAGGCGCTTGCTTTCAGCAACGGCGGATTCGCTGGTGTTTTCTGCCAGAGCCAAATTTCCGGTATATGTATAGCACAGGCTTAAGCTGTGCAGGGAAATAAGATAGGGGATGGGATCGTTGTCCCGGTAGTACTCAACACATTGCCTGAATAAAGATATCGCTTCATTATAATAGCCCAAATAGTATTTTATCTGCGCGATACTGTATTTTACTTTGTGTATCAGATATTGATCTTTCGTTTGGAGGAGGTAACGGTTGGCCACAAGATAATTATCCAAAGCTGAGCGATGGCATTTATGCTGGTAGTACACTACACCTTTGGAGAGATACGCTGAACCGATCAAATCCTTATCTGCAGATTTCTTCGCTGCAATAATCATACTGTCGGCGTACAACAGGCGCCTGCTTTCATCACACTCGTGCATTATTTCCTGATATGCAGCTACTACATGGGGCCAGTCCTTTTCCTTTTTTGCCTTTGCAAGGTATTCATTCAGGTAGACCCATACCTTGGGTGTTCCCTGGTACATTTCGATATGCTCGACCAAACTGTCATACGATATTTTTTGCTCCCGGGGCTTTTGGCCCCAGAGACAGTAAGGTAGAAGAAGAAATAGGATGGCTCCCGCAAAATTTACTCTCATAAATGCTTTTGTATGGCTATCACCGATGGCAATTCAGGTATCGGTCACGATTACTATTTGGGAGACTGGCGTATTTCAAAAATAAGTTAAACAGCGTTAATAAAACCTTAACGATACCTTAAAAGTTAGCATCGCTAATTCCGGAATTACACAGCTGCAATACCGGAACGGCACAGGTAATGGTTTGTACCGCAAACAGTTGAAAGATAGCTTTGCCCTGAATTCAAAACGCAGGGAATCGTGAAAAAATTTCCTTGTTCTGCTCCCCGGGTGAATGGAACTGAAGAAACAATTCAGTAACATAAAACATTATCCAACTATGAAGGCAATTACTTCACTTATCGTTTTATTATGCATCATGGCTGCCTGCAGTCCCGATAGCACTAAAGAGGAACTCTCAACATCCACACAGACGTTTTCAAGAAAAAACGGCAGTGCGGAACCCAATAATCCGGAAAACGCCAATGACCATATCGGCACTGTCTACCAAAGCCTATTGGACGCTTATTATAACGCGCCGCTTTATAAGCCGAGCCTATCGCAGATTATTGCACAAGGCGAGACTTTGGCTTTACAGAACCCAAGCTTTCTGTCGCTGCTTAACGACGAAGTTTATATGACACCCAGCCCATCTGAGATTACCCCGTACCTTGAAACCCAGGAAACAGAGATTGCTAACCTGCTTTCAAGCAATTACGGAACCGCTACCCAAAATCTCTTTACCGGTATTGTGGGCGAGCTAAACGCGCTGAAAATATCCGATGCAACTTACTCGCAGGTACATACAAGCCTTATCTATTATGAGGATCAGGCAATGACTAATCCTGATATAGGGGAAGAGGAGCTCTCCGGCTTTCTGACGACTACAGCCATCCTTCGCAATGCGCTCTACCACGATGGTAAACGAAAACGCAGGGATAGGGATTGGGAATGGATGATCGGCAATATCGCTGCCACCGCCAACTCAGCACTGGAATCCAAACCACAAGCTATAATCATGTCCTTCGCGACCGACGTGTACCAACAATAACCTGCAATCCTGGAAGCATCTTCCAGGATTTCTTCATTATACCAAAGCAATGAGACAGGATACGATGACCCTTATACCGCTGCCGGACCTGAACGTAAAGCTGTTGCAATTGCCGATTTCGTCTGTCATTGTAACCTTCCTTTCCAGCGTGCAACAGTATGAATACATGCTAATCATCATGCTTGAGGGTGTCATTGAATTGCTTTGCGCAGGACACAAAACCAGGCTCCAATCCTCACAGGTAATCTTTACCAAGAAAAATAGCTTTATTAAGAGTTACGGAAATCGGGATGCCAGGTTCTGGATGGTAAGCTTTAACCGCCACTTTATCATAAACAGCCTCTACACAATACATCCACCGGTAATCTCAAAGATGGCAGACAACGGCTGTCATCGTTTCCAAATTGATGGTGATACGCAAAAAATCATTAAGAAACTCCTGTTCCTGCTTGAAAAAAACAGCGGACCATCAATCTCGCCCAACTCGGCTACGATATGCCAGCTAACCTTTAACCTGATGTGCAGCTGCCTGGCTGAAAGTGAAATTATCAAGCCGGCAGCATATCATGGCAACGCGCGCAAGGAGACAATCACAGTAAAATTTCTTAACCTTGTATCAGCAAAAGTGTTGACGCACCACGATGTGCGCTATTATGCCGACAGCCTCTGCATGACACAGGGTAACCTGACAAAAATCATAAAAGAGGTTACCGGTATAACGCCAAAGACCCTGATAGAGCAGGCATTGATAAACACAGCTAAGGAAATGCTAGACAAGAGCCTTATAACTATCTACACCCTGGCCGAAGAACTCGGGTTCAAATCGTCCTCTGCGTTTATAAATTTTTTCCGTCGCCATAGCGGTACTACCCCCGCCGATTATCGTAACCGTAATATACCCGGGAAATGAGAGCTTTCCGCACATATTCACTGGAATGGCTGGATTCGCTAATTTCCGTAACGCTTAATCCTGAACGACCTTATCTGGAAAGGCTACAGACTGCGGACATTGAATTGCTTGCCGAGAAACTACCCTTAGAATGCCTTCAGGTACAATCGGAACTGACCGGCAAGATCTTTTCAATCAATAAAGAAGAGCAGGTACGCCACATCGTGCATAAATATCACCTTGGACTTACCGCATTATCGTCAATGAGCCAAGGTTATGAAAGTATCGCCTCGTTTGGAACGCCGCCTTTGAAATCGTTACTCCAAAAGATTGCCGGATGCCTTACGGAACTGCTTGATTTTATTGAGAATCGTTATGGCGCCTTTCTAAATAATGAACCGAAACAAAAAGTGAATGATAAACAGGAAGGGGCAATGGCTAACAATCCAAAGTATAAAATACATTGCATGTTATCCGGCGACCAAATTGCACTGATCCTTCGCGGCGCCGACGAAGCGCAAGTGTTCAAGGCGCGTTCGATGAATGCTGTTTTTAAAGCAATCATACCCTATCTTTCGACGGAACATAAGGAAAATCTTTCTGCGGATTCGATCAGGAGCAAGGCCTACAATCCGGAAGAAACTGACCGCGAAGCAGCTGTTGCAGCGTTACAGGCGATCATCAGGAAAATCCAAAGCTATTGAGGCACAACTTGGGGCACAACTTTAAGTTGTGCTTTTACGGTTGAAAGTAAGCCGGTAATTTCGTCAATGTAAAATGAGTTTAGCGGTTTTTTCCGCAATGAAGCAGATTAATGTTGAACGAAAAATTGAAGCTTATGTTTACTGAAATTACCTGGGCCATGTACCTTAGGGTTACGGCCGCCGCACTTTTCATTTACTACACGCTATTGCTCCTCAAATTTTATTTCCCGCAAATCAGGGCTTCGCTTTCAAACGGAAGCCTGGCTTTCAGCCATACTCACCTTGCCATGGAGGCAAATGCAGCCACTGCTATTATGGAGGGAAAAGGCAACCTTACACCTACAGGTGAATTTAATGAACCCGGCTACAATGATTATGAAATCATTGAAGAGATGGTAGAGCGGGTAAAGGGCGCGCTAAAAGAAGCATCTGAGGGCAACTTGCCTCCGGATGTGCTCCTTGCCAATTTAAAGGCGATAGTCAATGACTATCCCGTCCTTTCAAAATCATCATTCCGGCCGTCAATCAATGAATTCATCGCAACAGAATGCCAACAGCATGGATTCACTGCTGTTACTGAGGATATAGCAGAGCAGCTTTGGCGTACGGTATAACCACAGCGAAGGCCGCACCCTGTCCATCCCGCAGCAGTGAGAAGATGGTGACAGAAAGAGAGGGGATTGAGACGGCGGAAGGCCTTCGCTTCTTTTTAACTTAAATCAATCATTATGAAAACTACGATACGCATAGCTATGCGAAAATCCGCATTGGCCCTACTGCTGGCATTACCATTGGCCGCCACCGCCCAGGACGGGCTTGCAGGAATCAACGAGGCAAACCAACAGGTGAGAAGCTATTTTGATGCAGGGACCGACCTGATGTATGCGGTGGGGGCAATACTTGGGTTGATAGGCGCAGTAAAAGTGTACCAGAAATGGAATGCCGGCGATCCGGATACCGGAAAAGTTGCTGCCGCATGGTTTGGAAGCTGCGTGTTCCTTGTTGTGGTAGCGACAGTTATACAATCCTTTTTCGGCATATAACAATGGGCACGATTTACAAAATCAATAAGGGCATCAACCAGAGTATTGAGTTCAAAGGACTTAAGGCCCAGTACATATGGTACCTGGGCGGCGGAATCATTCTGCTTATGATACTCTTTGCCGCCCTTTTCATAATCGGTTTGCCATCGCTGGTGTGCGTGGGCCTCATTGGGGTACTCGGCACCGTACTGGTAATCAAAATTTATGCATTGAGCCGCAAATACGGCGAGCACGGCATGATGAAAGCCCTCGCCAAGAAACAATTGCCGAGAGCCCTGAAGTGCAACAGCCGCAAGGTATTTATGCGAAACACTAATAGGTGATGCTATGGAAAAGACACTTGAGAAGATGCTGCCCATACTTGATGTGCAGCAGGGGATTATCGTATCGAAGCAAGGCGACGCTACTATTGTATTCCGCCTGGAATTGCCGGAGGTTTTTACCCTATCGGATTCGGAATACGAAGCATTCCACCAGGCATGGCTAAAGGCCATCAGGGTGCTGCCAAAACATACCATATTGTATAAGCAGGACTGGTTTATCAAGTCAGGTTTCCAGCCTGGTTACAGCCACGATACTACCAGCTTCCTTGACCGCAGCAGTGACCGTTTCTTCAATGAGCGCCCATTCCTGGACCATAGCTGTTACCTGTTCCTGACCAAGAAGCCATCGGGTAGGAAAGGTTCGACTTCATTATTTTCAAGCTTAGCGCGGCAATCCCTCCTTTACAAGGAGTCATTGGGCAGGCAGGAACTGCAGGATTTCAGGGATGCCGCAGGCCAGTTTCAAAGAATCCTTGAAGACAGTGGCTTTGTAAAGGCGATCTTACTCGGTGATACTGATATCTATAGCGAAGAGAAAAAAGCAGGCCTGTTGGAACGCTATTGCACACTCAGTGAGAAAGGGGGGGAATATTTGTTTGGTGACCTTGTTTTTGAGGACGGGCTATTAATAAATGGCAAGTATGCCCAACTTTATACCCTGGCTGATGCCGCGAACCTCCCCTCACTCTGCGGGCCACGCATCACTTATGACCGCTATTCGACAGATCGTACCAGTTTCAGCGTTGGCTTTGCCTCGCCGCTCGGGCAGCTGCTTTCCTGCAACCATATCTATAGCCAGTACATTTTTGTTGAAGATGCTGCCAGGACACTCCAGCGTATGGAAAGCAAGCGGCTCAGGCTCCAGTCATTATCGGCATACAGCCGGGAGAACCTAATCGCAAGGGATGCGACAAACGATTTTCTCAATGAGGCCATCAGCAGGCAGCGCCTTCCGGTTAAGGGACATTTCAATGTGCTGGTATGGTCAGGCAGGAAGGACGACCTGAACGACCTCAAGAACATGGTTTCCTCGGCGCTGGCGCAAATGGATGCTTCGGCCAAGCAGGAAACTGTCGGGGCTGCGCAGATTTACTGGGCAGGCATTCCCGGGAATGCCGCTGATTTTCCGATGAATGATACTTTCGACTCTTTTGCGGAACAGGCCTCCTGCTTTCTAAACCTCGAGACGGGTTACCGAAGCTCCATAAGTCCCATCGGCATCCGGCTGGGTGACCGGCTAACGGGAAAGCCCGTCCATGTGGATATCAGCGATGAGCCTATGAAAATGGGCATCTGCACCAACCGGAATAAGTTCATCCTCGGCCCTTCGGGAAGCGGAAAGTCATTCTTTACAAACCATATGGTGCGAAGCTATTATGAACAGGGCACCCACGTGGTACTGGTGGATGTCGGGCACAGCTACAAGGGCCTTTGCGATATGGTGAGCGGATACTATTTCACTTACGAAGAACACAACCCTATACGCTTCAACCCTTTCTACATCGGGGAAGGGGACCGGCTGGATACCGAGAAAAAAGAAAGCATCAAAACCTTGCTCCTGGCTTTGTGGAAAAAAGATAATGAAACGTTCCGCCGTAGCGAGTACGTAGCACTCTCCAATGCCCTGCAGCTGTACTTTGAAAGTCTGGCTGACAATGAAACCTTATTCCCGGGCTTTGATAGCTTTTACGAATTCCTAAGGGACGACTTTACGCAAGTGCTCGAGGCCGACAAGGTGAAGGACAGGGACTTTGACGTAAGCAATTTCCTCTACGTGCTCAGGCCTTACTACAAGGGAGGGGAATTTGATTACCTGCTCAATGCAACTGAAAACCTGGAGCTTTTGCAGGAGCGCTTCATTGTTTTTGAGCTTGATAACATCAAGGACCATCCCATATTGTTTCCCGTAGTAACGATAATCATTATGGAAGTCTTCATAAGCAAAATGCGGAAACTCAAGGGTATCCGCAAAATGATACTGATTGAGGAAGCCTGGAAGGCCATTGCCAAGGAAGGGATGGCGGAATATATCAAATACCTTTTTAAGACGGTACGCAAGTTCTTCGGTGAAGCTATAGTGGTAACGCAGGAGGTCGAAGACATCATCTCCTCCCCGGTGGTCAAGCAGGCCATCATCAATAACAGCGACTGTAAGATTTTACTGGACCAGCGGAAGTACCAAAATAAATTTGACCAGATACAGGAACTTTTGGGGTTGACCGAAAAGGAAAAAGCCCTCGTGCTGTCGGTCAACAAATCGAACGACCCCGAGAAGAACTATAAAGAAGTGTTTATATCACTCGGCGGGGTACTGTCAAAGGTATACCGCACAGAGGTTTCACTGGAAGAATATTTGGCGTACACCACAGAAGAGAGCGAGAAGGTCAAAGTCCAGGAATATGCTGCGCGTTACGGAGGCGATGTCCGAAAAGGCATAGCGACCCTGGCCCAGGATATAAGGGAACAAAACAAATAAAATCCAAAATTATGAAAGCAATTGCCCTAAAGGTACTGTTCTGTTTTATGCTGCTGAGCAGTGCCGAGGCGAGGCCGGAAGCGGCCCCACCACCGATATTCGGACTAATCCGTGCCGCGGTTGTCAAGGCCATCAAAGCTATGGACCTGAAAATACAAAAGCTGCAGAACAAGACTATCTGGCTGCAAAATGCACAGAAGGAAATCGAGAACACGCTGTCAAAGGTCAAGCTCGATGAGATTTCCGAGTGGGCAAACAAACAGAAAGAGCTGTACCAGCAGTATTATGACGAGCTCAAACAGGTTAAAAATGTTGTCAGCCAATACCAGCGTATCCGTGAGGTAACCCAAAAGCAGGCCCGGCTGCTATCGGAATACCAGCGATCCTGGCAGCTTTTTCAGCAGGACGACCATTTTACAGCGGATGAACTTTCCTATATGGAGGAGGTCTACGGCGGTATCCTGGAGCAAAGCCTTGAAAATATGGAGCAGATCTTCGATGTCATTGCATCTTTTTCCACCAGTATGACAGATGCCGAGCGCCTTGACCTGGTCAACGCAGCTGCCGACCGGATCGACCAGAATTATGACGACCTGCGGGTGTTCAACCGGGAGAATGTATTGTTGACGCTCCAACGCGCGAAGAGCAAAAAAGAAGTGGACCAGATGAAACGCCTCTATGGAATCGGGAATTAAATCATGTGTTATGAAAACTATTATCACAACAATAGCCCTCTTGCTGATGCTTGGCAGCTCAGCACAATCCGGCCAGGACAGGGTCATGCTCCAACAGATTGCCGCACTCAAGACCTACGGCAACTGCATCAAGAAGGGCTACCGTGTTGCCAGAGACGGCCTGGATTTTATCGGCAGTATAAAAGACGGTGAGCTGAACCTGCATGCGCTCTTTTTTAAAGGGCTGGAGAATGTGAGCCCGTTTGTACGGAATTATCCAAAGGCCGCAGCAATACTGGAACTCAACGGCAAGATAGAGAAAGTGGAGGCCAGGCTTACGCAGCAGCTTACGGCTGATGACCTTTTCTATGGCGACGAGAAAGACTATATACGCCGTGTAATGATGCGTGTGCTGACAGCGTGCGCCGATGATATTGAGGCGTTACAGGACATCGTGTCGGAAAGCGGTATCGTGGCAGATGACGCTGAACGGATAAAACGGATCGATGCGCTTCATAACAGCATGGAAGACCGATTTTCCTTTACACTTGCTTTCTACAATGAATGCAAGGCATTGGCTGCCTCGAGGGGGCAAGAGTTATCCAATGTGAGGCAGGTACGAAAATTACATAATCTAAATGAAGCGCCATGAAGAATATAAAATATGTGTTGCTGTCGCTATTTCTTTTTTTGCTTACCCCTAAAGCCACCGCTCAGGTACAGGAATTGAAGCAGCTGGCACTGAACATTGAAAAACTGGCCCAGTTCAGGGCTATCCTCAACGACATGAAAGAAGGCTACCAGATGCTGACCAAGGGCTATAATACGGTTAAGGACCTGACCAAAGGGAATTTCGACCTGCACAAAACTTTTCTGGACGCTTTGCTGCAGGTAAGCCCTGCAGTGCGGAATTATAAAAGGGTCGGGGATATTATCGATTACCAGGTGCAGATCGTACAGGACTGCGGGCGACATCGCAACAAGCTCCAGTCAAGCGGGCTCTTCGCCGCTGGAGAACTCCATTATTTTTCCGGTGTGTACGAAACGATTTTCGAAGAAAGCCTTCAGAATCTTGAAGAGCTGACCGGTGTCCTGACGGCAGGCAAGATGCGGATGTCGGATGAAGAGCGCCTGGCGGCTATCGACAGGATCTATATGTCAATGCAGGAAAAGATGCTGTTCGTCAGGGATTTCAATTCCGGAACTACCCTGCTGGCGGTGCAGAGGGCAAAAGAAGCCCGCGATGTGGAGGCGATACGATTCCTCACGGGAACTAACCATTAAAAAAAACTGCAATGAAAATCACTTGTAAGGCTGCATTTTACGTAGCCATAGGGATTCTTTTGCCCGCGTCCGGCTATAGCCAGTCGCTCGCAGAAGAGATGAGCGGACTGCATGGTATCCTCGAGCAGCTTTATGATGAGATGATGCCCCTGTGCAGCGACCTCATTGGCATCTCGCAGGGTATCGCCGGTTTTGCGGCGCTGTTCTACATAGCCTCACGGGTATGGAGGCACCTGGCCAATGCAGAGCCGATTGACTTCTATCCGTTGTTCCGCCCCTTTGTCATAGGGTTCTGCATCATTTCGTTTCCGCTTGTGCTTGCCATGATCAATGGTATCATGAAGCCCACCGTAACAGCGACCGGTACGATGGTTGAGAATTCCAATGCGGCTATCGAAGAACTGCTCCGCCAAAAGGAGGAAGCCATCAAAACGACCGATGCCTGGCAAATGTATGTCGGTGAAGACGGGAGTGGCGACCGCGAGCGCTGGTACAAGTATACCCATGAAGGAGAGGATGCTTCCGGCGAAGGCCTGATAGAAAGCATTGGTAACGATATCAAGTTTGCCATGGCGAAAGCTTCCTACAACTTCAGAAACTCCGTAAAGGAGTGGATGAGCGAGGTCCTGCGTGTGCTTTTTGAGGCAGCATCGCTTTGCATCGACACTTTGCGCACTTTCCAGTTGGTGGTGCTTTCCATCTTAGGCCCGTTGGTTTTCGGGCTGGCCGTCTTTGACGGCTTCCAGCATACCCTTACGGTCTGGCTGGCAAGGTATATCAATATTTTCCTTTGGCTTCCGGTGGCAAATATCTTCGGAAGCATAATAGGGAAGATACAGGAACATATGCTGCAGGTCGATATCGCCCAGGTAAATGAATACGGGGATACGTTTTTCAGCAGGACCGATATGGCCTACCTGGTATTTATGATCATAGGGATCGTGGGTTACTTCACTGTGCCGTCGGTTGCCAACTATATCGTCCACGCCGGTGGCGGGGGTGCGCTGGGGCAAAAGGTAACCCATATATTCAGCAGCACTACAACATCCGCCACAACATCCGCGGCCTCAGGTGCGGGTATGGTGGCAGATGCCTACGGCGATATGTACAGGCAAATGACACAAGGGGCTTCCCGCCAGGGGGCATCGCAGTATTTTGACGATAAAGACAAGTACATGAAGGATAAATTAAAAGGCAATTGAAACAATGTTTAAGAAACTCAACAACATCGATACGGCCTTCAGGCACGTCAGGGCCTTTACCCTGGTAGTGGTGGTAGCCAGCACGCTGGTTTGCGTGTATGCCCTGTACCAAAGCTTTAAGACGGTAAACCGTATGCAGGACAAAATATATGTCCTGGCCAACGGCAAGGCGATCGAAGCCTACGCTTCCGACCGCAGGGACAATATACAGGTTGAGGCGCGCGACCATGTCAGGAACTTTCACCAGTACTTCTTTACGCTGGATCCCGACGATAAGGTCATTCGCCAAAATATTACCAAGGCTTTGTACCTGGCAGATAATACCGCCAAGCGGGTTTATGATGACCTCAAGGAAAGCGGGTATTACTCAGGGATAATATCGGGCAATATAAGCCAGGAAGTGGTGATTGACAGCGTGCAGGTCAATATCTCCGGCTACCCGTATTATTTCCGATGCTATGCCAGGCAACAGATCGTCCGGCCGACCAGCGTCATGACAAGGATACTGGTTACCGAGGGAAACCTCCGGAATGTATCAAGAAGCGACAATAACCCGCATGGATTCTTAATTGAGCGATGGAGGACCATCGACAACAAAGATATCAGCACAGAAAACCGGAATTAGCCATGAAAGATATGAGAGGAATACAAAAGGCGACCCTAAGGCAATATATGCGTATGCGGTACCTGAGAATGAAACTGGCGTGGGCAGAATGGATGGAAAAACAATCGTTGAAGCTTAACAGGAGGGGGCAGTACGTCGCGCTCGGAATTTTTGTTTCCGTCTCCGTGTCCTGCTGCCTGCTTCTTATATCTGGCAGGCTTAATGTCCTGAACAACGGTGTCGATTTGCAGCCTTCCCCCATAATAAAAGTCAGGACCGCTAATGAGGAACTGATTCCGCCGGAAGTATATGATTCCGTGCTGGAAGTCCGCGTGCAGAAGTTCCGGGACTATATGGACAGCCTTGCAAGGTCTCCATCAGGCCTGCTTATAAGGGACAGCATTCTGAATGCAAGACCGGGCTTATTAGACAGCCTCAGGATTGCCGAGACTATAAATAGTAATCGAAAAACAAGAACATATGAAAAGTAATGACCAATCAGGAAACGGCAGGAAGAAAAAGGTTCTTTGGCTGCTTCCGCTGTTAATCCTCCCTTTTGTTACCCTGTTCTTTTGGGCGATGGGCGGAGGTGCCGCGACAACGACAGGGATCCCGGCGAAGAAGGGCTTTAACCTCAAGCTGCCGTCGGCACAGGTAAGCGAAGATAGCGAGCTGGACAAGCTTAGTTACTACGACCAGGCAGCGCTTGATTCCAGTAAAGTGGAAGAGCAGCGTAAGAAAGACCCAAATTACAGGTACGATTCACTACCTCCGGCCAACGACTCCGTCCGCACACGACGATACGGAGGCCTGACCCTCAGCAGTTTTCAGACGCCGCAGGAAAAAAAAGTATATGAAAGGTTAGAGGCGCTGCAGCGTGCTGTAGCTACACCACCGCCCGCCCGAACAGCCGTAGCGGTGCCAGCCCCTGAAGAAGAAGATGTTGTTCCCTCTAATCATGCAGCGGAACTTGAGCAAATGATGCAGTCCTTTCGGGAGCAACCCCAAAGCGATCCAGAGCTCCAGCAAATAGGAGGGATGCTCGAAAGCATACTCGATATACAATATCCTGAGCGAATGGAGCAAAAACTCAGGGCGGCATCAAGTGCAGAAAGAGGTACGGTATTTCCGGTAGCAACCCGACAGGACACAGATGTCGTGTCGAGCATCAGTGGTAAAAGCCTGTCCGGGATAGCATCGTTTAGCACAGTGGTCCGACATAACGGCTTCTTTTCGCTGGAACAAATGAATGAGCAGGTGGACGAAAATGCCATACAGGCCATAGTCGCTGAAACACAGGTAGTAGTCAACGGCTCGACCGTGAAAATGCAATTGCGCCAGGATATTTATATCAGCGGCAGAAAAGTACCGAAGAACACTTTTGTATTTGGTACAGCTTCATTGAAAGGGGAGCGCCTCGCTATCGAAATAGCGAATATCCGTCATGGCAATTCCCTTTATCCCGTGGAGCTTACAGTATATGACCTGGACGGTTTGGGCGGTATCTATATTCCCGGTGCCATTAATCGCGACGTAGCGAAATCCTCTGCAGACAGATCGGTACAAACATTAGGCGTGAACACCCTTAGCGATTCCTGGGGCGCACAGGCGGCCGGAGCCGGTATCGAAGCAGCAAAAGGCCTATTCAGCAGAAAGGTAAAACTAATAAAAGTCACGCTAAAAGCCGGCTACAGTATACTGTTGAAAGATGAAAAACAAAAAGAATAACCCATAAACCTATCTATCATGAATATCCAAGTCATTATCAGAATCCTATTATTGACCCTGCCATGGCCAATCCTGGCGCAATCAGGAACAGCCTTACCCATAACACGCCTGATCGATATATCGGAACAGCAGACCACGAGCCTTCTATTTCCGTACCCCATTGTAAGTGTGGACAGGGGCAGCCAGGATATACTGGCACAAAAACCTAAGGGTATTGAGAACGTTTTGCAGATAAAAGCTGCACAGGAACAATTTATGCAGTCCAACCTTACTGTTGTCACCACAGACGGCAAGCTGTATAATTTCCAAATATGCTATAATGCTGAGCCCGGTTCGCTTGCTTATGATTTCAGCAGCAACGAAAAGCCGGGATCGGCCACTCTTGAAGAACATGAGAAAGCTGACCGAATCAATGCTTTGGCGTCAGCAGCGTACCATGATCGCAGCCGCATTATCATTAAGGAAAGCGATTACGATATCACCTTTTCCATTACGGGGATGTTCGTTGTGGATGATTACTTCTTCTACCGCATAACAATTGCCAATGAAAGCAATATAAGTTATGATATCGATCAGCTCCGTTTTTTTGTCAAAGACCAAAAAAGGAGCAAGCGAACCGCATCACAGGAAGTGGATATAACCCCATTAGCCTACTGGCAGCTACCGGAAAAAATACCGGCCCGCGGCGTGAAAACCTTTATTGCCGTGCTTCCAAAATTTACGATACCCGACAAGAAAAACCTCTACCTGCAGCTGACAGAAAAATCCGGGGGGAGGCACCTTCAAATCAAGGTAAGGAATTCCAAGGCAGATGAAGTACAACCGCTGCCTACATTCAGCAATAACTAAAACATACGATCATGAACGAGAAAAATTTTGACTACCTGAAAGACCAGGTAAAGTATACGGGCTTCGGTGAAGCCCTTGAGGGTGAGTTAAGGCAGAATATCGAGCAGCAACAGGCCACTTTCAGCCTGAAGCACGACGCCTTCTACGGCGACGATAAAGTCTCCGCTGAACTTAATTTCAGGAAATCCGACCAGACGGATCTTTATTTCTTTAACTCTTATAAAGTCAATCTACAAAAAGAAGGCAAACCTGAATCCCTGGAACAGACCTTCTATATCAATAAGGGAAGCAATATCACCCTGAAGGAAGCCTACAACCTCATGGAGGGCAGGGCAGTCAACAAGGATCTTACCAACAGAGAAGGCGAGACCTACAACGCCTGGGTACAGCTTGACTTTAAGGATGCCGATGCGAATGGGAACTTCCGCCAAAAGCACTACCACGAAAATTACGGTTATGATATCGATGCGGTTATTTCGAAGCATCCCATCAAGGAGCTGGACAATCCCTCCCACAAGGAAGACCTGCTCAACTCCCTAAAGAAGGGAAACAGGCAGTCGGCCACCTTTCTCAAGGACGGGCAGGAGGTAAAGCAGTACATTGAAGCAAGCCCACAGTTTAAGACGCTCACCATCTACGATGCCAACCATAAGCGCCTCGATACCAGGCAGGCCAAAGAACAAGAGCAGTCCCAGGCACAGGGAAAAGACCAGAAGCATGAGGCTAAGAAGACGCAGTCTGCAGCGGAAGATGATGGTCCGGGTGAACAGCAGGAAAAGAAGCAGCGCCGTAAAAAGCAATCCTTGTAACCGTGGAGCCATCAGGCTTACTAACCGGCTTCTTCGAACGTATCCGCAATGACCATCGTATCAGTACAACGCATATCGGCATATTCGCCGCTGTGCTGCACTATAGCGTGAAAAGCGGCGGGTGCAATCCGGTCAGGGCATACAGCCGCGATATAATGGAGATCGCAAAAATATCAGCGCTGAAGACTTATTGCAGATGTATAAAGGACCTTGATAGTTATGGGTATATACGATATAACCCTTCTAAGAAAAAGAATGTTCCCAGCAGGATATTATTTATAGAATCGAGTAGTGTCAAATAGGAGCCCCGGAAGGGGCTTTTTTTGCTAAATATAACGACGATGGAACGGGAAATGGATTTTAGCAATACAAAACTTACACCGGAAAAGGCGTATCGCCTAATGCGGTCCGAAGGTATGGATATCACCCTTGAACAGGCGCGGGAAATATTGTTTTTCTTGAGGAAATTGGCTAATATAGCCGTGTCAAACCATTTAAGGACAGGATTATGAGCAAGATAGCCGATTTATATGTAAGGGTAAGCACAGATGAGCAGGCTGAAAAAGGCTACTCGCAGCGAAACCAGGAAGAAATGCTCCGCAAATACTGCAGCATCAATGCGATACAGATACGCAATGTCATCTACGAGGACCATTCTGCCAAAACTTTCAACAGGCCGCAATGGAAGAAACTATTGCTTAACCTGAAAAAGAACAAAAATAAGGTTGATTTAGTACTCTTCCTTAAATGGGACAGGTTCAGCCGAAATGCGGGCGATGCCTATCAGATGATCAACCTGCTGAGAAAGCTCGGTGTGGAACCGCAGGCCATCGAGCAGCCACTGGATCTCAGTGTCCCTGAAAACAAGATGATGCTGGCATTTTACCTTGCTGCCCCCGAGGTTGAGAACGACAGGAGGGCGCTCAATACTTTCCACGGAATACGAAGGGCAAGAAAAGAGGGCAGGTATATGGGAATGGCTCCGTTTGGCTTCGCTAATAAGGTTACCGAAACAGGTAAAAAATATATAGCGCCGGTTCCAAAGGATGCCGCTATGGTCGTATGGATTTTTGAGCAGGTCGCCAAAGAGGCATTCAGCACCGAGTCGATTTATCATTTGGCTAAGGACAGAGGCCTGAAAATGACTAAAAGCAATTTTTGGGTAATGCTAAGGAATCCGCTTTACGCAGGAAAGATCATCGTACCTAAATATAAGGACGAAGATGAGATTTGGGTGGAAGGGCAGCATGAGCCCATTTTAAGCGAAGGCTTATTTTACCGTGTCCAGGACGTCCTGGATGGAAAAAAGAGAACCTACAGGCCAAAAGCCCTTACCACGGAAAACTTCCCGCTCAGGGGCTTCTTCATGTGCCCGCAATGCGGGAGCAAGCTGACAGGAAGCAAGTGCAAAGGCCGGCACAAGCATTATTATTACTATCACTGCGATAAGGTTTGCAAGTACCGCATAAATTCCGATTTGGCCAACCACTTATTTACAGAGCAGCTCAACCGGTTCAAGCCACTTCCCGCGGTTAAGAAACTTTATGCTGCTGTGCTGCTGGAAGCTTATCGTGAACATACCGGCTTCGTCTCATCAGAAAAAAGAAAGGCACTTGACCAGATTGCGGAATACGAGAAAAAGCTTTCTTCTGCAAGGAACCTTTTAGTTACCGAAAAGATAGATGTGGATGACTACAACCTCATGAAAAACGAGTACAGTACAATTATCCAAAAATTAGAGCGGCAGCTAAGTGAAGTCGGTGACGACCGGGGAAGTATCGAACAGCTTATGAATAAAGGGATTGACAATCTTTTAAAGCTTGGTGAGGCGCTTGAGAAAAGCTCGTTAACCGAAGCCCGTGACCTGATTGGTTTAATTTATCCCGAAAATTTTACGTTTCGCGGAAACGATTTCCAAACCGCTCGAGTCAACGAAATAGTCAATTGTATCTATTTGGTAAACAAAGAGTTAGATGTCAAAAAAAACGGGACAAAAGACGATTTTTATCTTTTGTCCCGAGTAGTGACCTCGACAGGATTCAAACCTGTAACCTTCTGAGCCGTAATCAGATGCGCTATTCAGTTGCGCCACGAGGCCATTTGCTTAACAAAATCGGTTGTTTCTAGCGAACTTCCGTATTGTTGTTTGCGGGTGCAAATATAGAATAATATTGATTAACTTGCAAATGCATAACTAATAAAAACCTAAAAAAATGAATATAGAAAAGTATATACGTGAAATACAGGATTTTCCGAAACCGGGAATTGCTTTTAAAGACATTACGCCTTTACTTGCAAATCCTGAAGCCGTAAAAACCTGCCTTGATTTACTGGCAGAGAACCTGCATAATGAAAAGATTGATAAAGTGGTAGGGGTAGAGAGCAGGGGCTTCTTTTTTGCTACGTTACTTGCTTACAAGCTTAACGCAGGCTTTGTACCGGTGCGCAAGCCCAGGAAGCTGCCCTATGAAACTCTTTCGGCGTCTTACGAACTTGAATATGGCTCTGATACTTTAGAAATACATACCGATGCCATAACTAAAGGCGAGCGGGTTATTATTCATGATGATGTACTTGCAACAGGCGGAACAGCCAAAGCGGTGTGCGAACTTATAGAAAGGCTAGGAGGCACTATTGTGCAGTGTAACTTTTTGATGGAACTTTCTTTTCTTAACGGGCGCGAGAAAATTAAGCAATATGATATTGCTGCACCACTTTTTTATTAATCTACGGCGCGGGTAGTAACATAATATTTCCAGGCAATTATTGCTTTTTGCAGCTTGGTGGCTTTTGCTAAATCCAATTGTTCTTTAGTATAATTGGGTAACAGCCATTTGTTTATTTTTGCGAGTATCTTAAACATAGCTCAGATATTAATACTATAAAGTTACAAAAAAAGCGGCTCTCATAAAGCCGCCTTAACTCATAATTAAGTATTTAAGATGAAGTAACCTTTTAAATTTTTCTTTGTTTTTCTGCTTCCTTTCTTCTTTCTTCTGCAGCTTTACGTTTTTCTTCAGCCTGCTTTTTATGCTCTTCCTGAATCTTTTCATTAAGCATTCTTCTATTGGTTTCCAGTTCATTCCTTTTTTCCTCTAAAGCTGCACGGGCTTCTTCCATGGCCTGCCTTGCCTCTTCAAATTCTTCAGTACTAAAACGTAACGTCTCGTAGTTGCCGCTTCCAAGTTTGCGGACAGCTTCCTGAGCCTCCTCCAATTGTTCTCTAATTGCTTTTACCTCTTCGGGAGTAAGTTCACCTAACGCTTTCAGCCTGTCGGCAAGCACAAATTCAGAAACTGCAAAATCAACGTTTGCCAGCTCGCGCATTCGGGCAACTTCTGCCATTATAACATCATAATCAAGTCCTTCATTTCCAATATATACCTTCGTACCCGCAGGTAATGTTTCAGTAAATGTGTGGGTAGTAAAGCGGCCTCTCTGCTCTTTTTTTGTAGTAACCTCCATAGCACCGTTTTTACCTTCTTTACCATATTTCTTTTTGGCTTCTTTTGCGGTAAGCACTTTTACTTCGCTAAGTTCCTCATCAAGCGAAATTTTTATAGGCTCACCTTTCTCCTGTTTTACACCGTTTATAATTACAAGTGCATCTTTATCGCCAAACTTCCAACTGCTTAATGTCCAGTGTCCGTCACCGGCTGCAGGTTGCTGCACAGCCGTTTCTCCAAAGCCCTGCCTGTTCCTGATTGCATTTCTGTCTTTCAGTACATCCTGCCTGTTAAGGAATAAGGTATCTTCATCAGTATTATTAACATCAATACTGCCTGCACTGATTTTAAGCCCCTGCGCTACGCCAAAGCCTGTTTTAACGTTACCGTTATTGTCTGTAGTCAGTTCAACCGTGAAGGCTTTTATGGGCTTAGAGCCTTTAACCTGGTACACGCTCTCGTCAGTACCATCGTTAATGGTAACTTTTATGGCAGTTATTTCTCCTTTATCATTACGGTTAATTGCGGAAAAATTAACATCAACATTATATTCCGACTTAAAGAAACTTTTCTCTGCTTCAAGCGCCTCGTCTTTACTGTCTTTATTCACTTCAAGGGCAACTTTAGTGCTTTCAATATAAACAGATTTCTCAGTCGCTTCCGTCTGTTGTGCCCTTACTTCGAGCTGAAACAAAACCATAAAGGCAATAAGTACCGGTAGTACAGCGGCATACTTCCAGGAGTTCCGTGTTTTAGATTGTTTTTTGTTAAGCATAACGATTCGTTTTTTGATTAATGATTGATAAAAGTGATTGATGATTGCAGTACATTCGGGCTGTACTGTTATTTTTAATAATGTTTTTTGATAAGCTTTGGTATCGGCTATTTGTTTTATGGCTTCTGCATCGGCAATAAATTCAAGGTTTTGTGCCACCGCTTTTTTATAGAACCATATAAAAGGGTTAAACCACAACAGTATGCAAAACAGGTTACTGATTATCATATCAGCAGAATGTTTTTGCCTGCTATGTACTTTTTCATGGCTTAGTACATTTTCGAGTTCGTTATCTGTCAGTAACTTCGAATTATAAACAATGTAGCTGAAAAATGAGAACGGCGACTGTACAGTTTCAGAATCAATATATTTAAAGCCATTTTGCTTAATGATTTTTTCACCTTTTAGCATCTTCCTTACTAAATACAGCTGGTATAAAAACCTGAACAAAAAGAACACTGCCACTGCAACATAAATATAACCTGCTATATTATACCAGTTAATGGGTTCCGGTTCGCTTTGCAGCGCAGCCATTTGTTGCATTTGCAGGTATTGTTGCAGTTCCTCAGGCGTTAGTTGTACCTGTACTTTTTCTGTAGCTTCTATCCATACGGTATGCGTTAGTACCAGTAGCGGCATTACAGCTGATGTTACCAGCCCGGCCAGCAGAAAGCTGCGGTTAGAGGTAAAAAAAGTTTCTTTTCTCAGCAGGGTGTAGTAAGCTGTATAAAAAACAGCCACCAGCCCCGATGCCTTTAGCAGGTATATGATAAGGTTTTCCATATCATTTCTTTTTTTCGATCATTTCGAGTATTTCGCGTAATTCTTCTGCACTTATCTTCTCTTCCTTCGCAAAAAAGGATACCATACTTTTATAAGAGTTATTAAAGTAGTTTTGTATTGCGTTGTTCATGAACCCCTGCCTGTATTCTTCTTTTGTTATTACAGGATGATACTGGTGTGTGTTGCCATAAGCCGTATGGCCCACATAACCTTTTTCTTCCAGGTTTCTTATAATGGTAGAAAGTGTGTTGTAATGAGGCTTGTCGTCTTTAATTTCTGCAAGCACATCTTTTACAAAAGCTTTTTCCAGCTTCCATAAAATATGCATGATTTCTTCTTCCTTGTTTGTCAGTTTTTGCATGGTTCAGTATTTATATAAACAAAGCTAAAACTATTTTTTTAGTTTTCAAACTATATTTATAGTTAAATAACTGAATCGTTAGTTAAATATTGTATTGCAGAGGTAAATTATTTATATTCACTGCGTAAATTATATTGTAACAGCACAATACATAACATGGCAAGCATGCCTGCACTGCCCATAACAACCCAGTTGGTGTTATAGCCCCATTCGTCTATTATACCCATACCAGCTTTTGCGCTTACTATATGTGCCATGCTGAAGGTCATGGTGTAGAATGCCATATATCTGCCTTCGTGGCCTCGTGGCGCCCTGCCCATAGCAAAAGAGTTGGAGAAAGGAAAGCAAAACATTTCGCCGAAAGTGAGGAAAAGCAGCCCGACTATAAGCACACCCAGCCATACATTTAAAAGAAGTACATAAAAACTTAATCCCATTAAGAAAGAGCCCCACAGCACAATTTTAAGCTTTGCCACTTTTTTGCGCTCAAAGTAGCCTACAAAAGGCATTTCTAGCGCGAATACCAAAAGTCCGTTTAAAGACATAAGTAAGCCGGTATGAAACTCTGTTAGCCCGTAAACCTCTTTATGGTATAGCGGCAGCGTGGTAAACAGTTGAAAAAATGTTACAGCGGTTAAAAAGCTGCTGAGCAGGAAAAGCATATAAGGACCGTCATGCAAAACGCTGTGATATTTATTGGTTACAACCGCATGGGCCGTATCTGTGGGTTGTTTCTTTTTTTCTTTAACCAAAAGCCAGAACAAGGTGATGGATATAATACAGCTTGCACCATCTGCCCAAAAGAGTCCTTTATAGCCAATGCCAAGTATTATAAGCCCACCCAGTGCAGGGCCGGCAGCAAACCCCAGGTTAACGGCAAGGCGCACCAATGTAAGCGCGCGGGTGCGGTTTTCGGGTTTGGCATAAGCGCCAAGCGATACAAACATGGCAGGGCGGAACATATCAGCAATAACCATAATGCCAAACATGGCGGCACACATACCCACAAAGCTCGTAACGTGCTGTATAACAAAAAAAGCAATGCCTGTAGTAAACAGGCTGAAGACCATTATTTTGTAAAATCCGATTTTGTCTGAAAGCTTGCCGCCAAGCCACGAGCCAATTAAAGAGCCTAAGCCAAAAAACACCATAACCGTACCTACTTCATCATAATCAAAATGCAGGTCTTCCTTCAGGTATTTAGAGAGGAAAGGCAGTACCATTGTGCCCGCCCGGTTAATAAAGGTAATGGCTGCAAGTATCCATATTTCGCGGCTAAAGCCCCTGAAGTTGTTAAGGTAACGGTTTATGGCGAGACGGAACATTCTAAAAAGGTTATAGCTGCAAAGGTACATATTTTGAACACTACCTAACCGGGACTATTAGCGGGCAAATTGTTATTTTTGTATTATTAATACAAAAGCATGAAAGTTATACTTACCCTGGTAGCCTTTTTCTGGATACTATCAGTACAGGCACAATGTTATGAAGAAGCTGCTGTTGCTTACCAAAAGCAGCTTAATGCAGAATATGCCAATCCTGCAGAATCGCCTCTTACTGAAAAAGACCTGAAAAAATTTAAATCGCTTGATTTTTATCCAGTAGATATGCAGTATTGTGTGCAGGCAAAACTGGTGCGTACCCCCGATGAAAAGCCATTTGAGATGCCTACCACTACAGACCGAAAGCCTATATATGTTAAGTATGGCGAACTGCATTTTACGCTAATGGGTAAAGATTGCAAACTGGATGTGTTCCGCAATGTAGAACTGACTAAAAAAGAAAAGTATAAAGATCATCTTTTCCTGCCGTTTACAGATCTTACTTCGGGCAATGGCAGCTATGGCGGTGGCAGGTATATTGACCTTAAAGTACCGGAAGGCGATATAATTTACATCGATTTTAATACAGCCTATAACCCTTACTGTGCTTATAATTATCAATATTCCTGCCCAATACCACCACAGCAAAATGACCTTATGGTAGAAGTAAAGGCCGGGGTGAAGGAATATAAAAAATAAAAGCACCGCTTAAAAAGTATAACTGCCTTTTAACGGTGCCTCTATTAACAAAACACTAATTTACAAGTTCTGGCTGGTAATGTTGTGCCGTAACGGTTTCTATAAGGATGAAAGACGTTCCGCCAAACAATTCACCAATTTGTTTCAGGTTAGTTAACGAAATAACTCCTGTAACATATGCCGAATGGTTATTGGTATATGATTCTTCAATAGTTACAAAATGGTCTTTAAGTATACTATTATCTTCGTGCCTGTGCCTTAGCAATACCTTAAGGTATACATCATGAGTTAAGCCACTGCCTTCGCCGCGCTCTATCTTCTTGTATTCATATTTATAATCATAGCTAAGCGCAGATATATCTGATAGTACTGCCGATGCGGTAGGGTGCGCGCCTGCGCCGCGTCCTACAAAAAAGTGCGTATCGGCAAATGCGGTTTTGGTAATTACCCCGTTAAATACATCATCTACATGATACAGCCTGTTTTCAGCGCCTACAAATTTTGGTAGTACAAAGGCAGTTATCTTACCATTTGGGTTTTTATAGGCCTGCGCTACCAGTTTTATTTTAAGCCCTTTTTCTCGCGCATATTTAAGCTCAAGCGCTCCAATGTTATCTATACCAATATTTATAATTTCATCGGGTTTTGCTATATGCCCAAAAGCATGGGCAAGTAGTATCAGCAGTTTATACTTGGCATCAAACCCGCCTACATCCAGCAACGGGTTGCTTTCTGCAAAACCTTTATCCTGCGCCTGTTTTAGTGCTGTTTCATAACTCAGGTTTTCCTGTATGGTTTTGGTAAGTATATAGTTGGTAGAGCCATTCACTATCCCTTCTATAGATTCTAAAAGGTCGTTATCATAATACTCTTCAAGGTTACGTATTATTGGCATACTTGCACACGCTGCCGCTTCATACAGTAACGGCACATTATATTGCTTTTGCAATTGCAGCAGTTCTTCAAAATGTTCGGCTACCATTTTTTTATTGGCCGATACTACCGCTTTCCCTTTTTTAAGCGCCGCCGCCACTATTTCGAATGCTGCATCGGCATCATCTATTAGTTCCACAACAACGTTTATGCTCTCATCATTTAATATATCATGTTTATCATACGTAAAATGATGTGAATCAATTTCACGAGGCTTGTTTTTATCTTTAACGCATATCCTGCTGATATTGGCTTTTAGCCCCGGTGTTTTTTGCAGTACTTCATAAAGGCCATACCCCACACAACCAAAACCAAAAAGCCCTATGTTTAAATTTTTTCTCGACATTTCCGGTTTAATTAGCTGTTACTACTGTGTTTTCAACTGCGTTCTTTTGCTGTAAAGCTGTTGCAAACGCCTGTTTTAAATCTTCAATAAGGTCATCTGCATCCTCAAGCCCTACCGATAAGCGTATAAGGCTGTCTGTAACCCCCGAGCTATACCTTTTTTCTGCGGGGATAGATTTATGTGTCATTTCGCAGGGCAGGCAACACAGGCTTTTAACACCGCCCAGGCTTTCTGCCAACTTAAAGAGTTTTGTCCCCGAAACAATGGCAGATGCCAGTTCTTTGTCATCTATAGCCAGGTCAAAAGCTATAACCCCGCCAAAATATTTTTGCTGTTTTTTAGCAATTTCATGGTTGTGGTGCGAAGGTAGACCCGGGTAATACACATTTTTTACCAGTTTTTCTTCCAGTAGGTATTCGGCTATTTTTTGGGCATTTTCAGAGTGTTGCCTTATGCGCAGCGAAAGGGTTTCTATACCGCGTATAACCAGCCAGCTATCAAAAGGGGCCAGTATGGCGCCACTTGCATTTTGAATAAATTTTATCTTATCGCCAAGCTGTTGTGTTGCCGTTACCACAAGCCCGGCAATAAGGTCGCTATGGCCGGAAATATACTTTGTGGCGCTGTGTACCACAATATCGGCTCCCAGGTTTATGGGTTTTTGCGCCGCCGGAGATGCAAAAGTATTATCTACACACAGCAATATATTATATGCTTTTGCTATTTGCGCAATGGCAGCAATGTCAGATACTTTAAGGGTAGGGTTAGTAGGCGATTCTATCCAGATAAGCTTTGTTGCGGCACTTATGGCATTTGCAATATTGGCACTGTTGGTAGAATCTACATACTTAATGGTAATGCCAAATTTTTGGTACACGTGTGTAAACAGCCTGAATGCCCCGCCATAAATATCATCTACAGCTATAATTTCATCGCCCGTTTCAAGCAGCTTTACAACAGCATCTATAGCGGCAAGCCCGCTTGCAAACGCATAGCCGTTACTGCCGTTTTCAAGTTGGGCAATACAATCTTCCAGCGCTTTTCGGGTGGGGTTGTTGCTGCGCGAATAGTCAAAGCCCTTATGTATGCCGGGCGCTTCCTGCACAAAAGTTGAGGTTTGGTAAATGGGCACCGATATGCTTCCCGTTAATGCATCTACAGGTATGCTGTGCAGTGTTTGTGTTTGCTCTTTCATGTCCTTTTTGATTTAGAAAATTTAATTAAACATTGTTTAGTTTTATAAAAAACTATCCAAATCCATTACCGGAAGGGCATAAAACAAAAATGCCTTTCCGATAAGTCAGAAAGGCACATAATATCTCGAGCTATTATCTACTGGTTTCTAAACTTATCTTTCCACGCTTGTGCGCGGTTGAAAGTGGCACCTTATCCGCCGTATGCGGACAGGTTGCCAAGACGTCACAGGGTCAACTCCCTCAGTCTTTCTGGATAAGAATAATTTTCTAAAAGAACTTGTGGCAAAGTTAGAGCAGAAACTTTTAATTTTCCAAATAAAATTTTTAAAAATTTATATAAAGCTGTAATTCAAGTATTTATTTTTTAATAAACCTGCGAAAGTGTTATGAAAAGTATTGCTGCAAGCGCAAGAAAGATACCTGCATAATTTAAAATTGACATCTTTTCCTTAAATATAAATACGCCTGCAACGCTGCCTAAAACAATTACACCAATATTCATACTTGCAAAAACAGTGGAAGGATTATCTGCAAATGCACGGTGCGCTTTGAGGTAAAAAAGGATATTACCAAAATTAAAAAGCCCTGTAATTATTCCGAAAATAATATTTCTGAAATTAAGTTTTGTATTGCAGGTAAGTATATCGTTAACCACCAGCAGTACCGACACAAATAACGCCCCGGCAAAAACAAGGAATAAGGATGTTGTGTAGGTTATGGTAGTATACAGTGCAATTTGTTTAAAAAGTATATCTACAACGCCAAAGCCCACAAGCACTACTGCCGGAAAAATCCATTTCCTGCTTTTTGCCCCGTCACTTTTCATTAAAATAAGCCATATAGCGGGAAACCCTATTATTAACCCCGTTATTTTTAAGATATTAAAATCTTCTCTGAAGATAAAGTAAGAAGCCAGTATAGGGATAATTAAAGAAAGCCGTTGCGCGGCGTCTGTTTTCACTATCCCCATGTGCCTTATAGATGCAGCAAGAAACAGAAATATAGAGGGTAGTAATATAGCCAACGCGCCATATATAACCCAGGGCGCATCTCCGCCGGCTTCTGCAACAGAAGGCTCAAAAACAAAATAACAAAGCAATAGCGCTGCCACATAATTCCACATTACTACCTGCATAACAGAGACAGGGAACTTTCTTATCACTTTAAAGATAATTCCCACAGTAACACTGCATATTATGCTCAGTATGAGGTATAGCATCGGCTAAAAAATTTCGCGCAAAAATAACACGTTTTGATGTAACAGCGGCAATTATATCGTTGTAATCTTTTGTATCTTTGGGTTTTTACACGTTAAGGTGTAAGAAATCCGTATGTTTATTTGCTATAACGCTATGAAAAAAATTATTATATACCTGCTGTTATTTACCGCAGTTGTTGCCCGCGCGCAGGAAGACGCTTGGATATATTTTACCGATAAGCCTGATGCGGATTTTTATCTGGCCAACCCTTTGCAGATGCTATCACAAAAAGCGCTTAACAGGCGTGCAGTACAGGGTATAGCCTTAGATGTTACCGATGTTCCGCTGCATGAACCATATGTAACTGCGGTAACAACTGCGCCCGGCATTACGGTAATGGCAAAATCAAAATGGCTCAATGCTTTGCACATTCGAGGTACAGAGGAAGCCATAAATGCTCTCACGGAATTAGAATTTGTTGAATCTGTAGATTTTGCCAATAAGCTGCTTAATACATCAGGGCGGCTGCTACAGCCGGAACAAATGCAAACCGTAAACAAATTTTTAGAAACCCAGGCCGATTTTGATTATGGCGCCGCACAAAACCAGATAGTTATGCTGAACGGGCACCTGCTGCACCAGCAGGATTATACAGGCACAGGCATTACCATAGCGGTTATGGATTCAGGGTTTCCCGGGGTAGATACAGCAACACCCTTTCAGCGGCTGTTTGATAATGGGCAGGTGCTGGGTACTTATGATTTTGTAACAGAGTCGGAAGATGTTTACTCGGTTACCGATACACACGGCACGCTGGTACTTTCTACTATGGGTGGCTACCTTGAGGGCGAGTATGCAGGTACAGCACCGGATGCACTTTACTATTTATTCAGGACAGAGGATGCCGAAAGTGAAAACCCGGTTGAAGAATCCTATTGGGTGGAGGCGGCCGAGGTTGCCGATAGCCTGGGGGTTGATATTATCAATACATCTTTGGGTTATTTTAAATATGATAACCCTGCTTATGATTATACCTATGAAGATTTAAACGGGCAAACTTCTTTTATATCGCGCGGTGCTAATATTGCCTTTTCGCGCGGAATGGTTTGTGTAACATCTGCAGGAAACTCAGGTAACAGCGAAGATCCTTATGCAGCAATGCCCGCAGAGGCAACTACCACACTGGCAGTTGGTGCTGTAAACGGAGAGGAGATACGCTCTCCCTTCAGCTCTATTGGCCCGACCTTTGACGGACGCATAAAGCCCGATGTTATGGCAAGGGGTGTTGCCTCGGCAGTGTCTAATACATCCGGGTCAATTGTTGCGGCAAGTGGCACCTCCTTTTCTGGTCCCATTACCTGCGGGCTTGTGGCATGCCTTTGGCAGGCGCTGCCTGAGCTTACCAATGCCGAAATTGTAGCGCTTGTAAAGCAATCTGCCGACCGCTTTAATAATCCTGATAACGAATATGGCTATGGAATACCCGATTTTGCCCTTGCCCTTGATACGGCATCGGCTCAGCAAATTGAGAAAAAATCATTAGTAATAAGCCCTAACCCTGCAACAGAATATGTTATGGTGTCAGGTTTAGAAAGCGATGCCGAAATTATAATTTATAACGGGCTTGGGCAGCAGGTGTATAAAGCCACAGTTACAAAAAACAAACCTGCTTTTTCGGTACAGACATTGCCGGGCGGTATCTATACATTTTTACTACAGTCGGCAAAAAGCACACAATCAGGAAAATTAGTGAAACGATAATAAATAGAATGAACAGAATTACAGAACTTTTTAATATACAATATCCTGTAATACAGGCGGGAATGATTTGGGCAAGTGGTTATAAACTGGCAAGCGCAGTAAGCAACGCAGGCGGGCTTGGCATTATTGGTGCCGGATCTATGTACCCCGAAGTTTTAAGGGAACACATACAAAAATGCAAAAAAGCTACTGATAAGCCTTTTGCGGTTAATGTACCCATGCTGTACCCGGATATTGAAAAGATAATGGATATTATAGTAGAGGAGGGGGTAAAAATAGTATTTACCTCTGCGGGAAACCCCAAAACATGGACAGCTTTCCTTAAAGAAAAAGGTATAACAGTTGTGCATGTGGTAAGCAGCGTTAAGTTTGCGCTGAAAGCCCAGGAAGCAGGTGTTGATGCCGTTGTAGCTGAAGGCTTTGAAGCAGGTGGGCATAACGGGCGTGAGGAAACCACCACCTTTACGCTGATACCTATGGTAAAAGAACAGTTGCAGGTGCCGCTTATAGCCGCAGGGGGTATAGCCACGGGGCGCGGAATGCTTGCCGCCATGATACTGGGAGCCGATGGCGTGCAGATTGGCAGCCGCTTTGCCGCTTCGGTAGAGTCTTCCTCACACGAAAATTTTAAACGCGCCATAGTAGCGGCTAAAGACGGCGATACCCATGTAACCCTGAAAGAGCTTGCACCCGTAAGGCTTATAAAGAATAAGTTCTTTAATGATGTTACAGCGCTTTACGCCAAGTCGCCAACAGTAGATGACCTTAAAGCACTTTTAGGCCGCGCACGCGCTAAAAAAGGCATGTTTGAAGGCGACCTTGAGGAGGGGGAGCTTGAAATAGGGCAGATAGCAGGGCTTATACATGACATTAAACCAGCCGCCCAGATACTACAGGAAATAATAGCTGATTTTGAACAGGCCAAAAGAGAGGCTTCAGCTTTGGCTTTTTAGTATATAATCCTTAATGTAATGGAAGAAAAGTAGGATTATAAAGTATGTTTGTCCTATCATAAAAATTATCGCACAAAAAATAATATTTGTGTGCTGTATATAATTTAGAAGCGATAATACAACTACTACAGGTAACGGAATAGAAAAAACTAAGTAAGGATAAAAGGAGATTGTTCTCCTTTTTCTTATATAAATGAAGTAACTGTAAACCCCGGTTATAAAGATCAGGCTGGTTGATAATATTAAAAGTAATTGACCATTACTCATAATCATCTGATGCCATCCAGGTATTACAGAAACTGCAAAATCATTAGTGCTTATAAAAAGCACTACCATTGTATAAATTATACTGTAAACAGCAATAAAGAGTATAACTTTAGTTTTCATAGACGGTATATAACAAACTACTATTAAAAATTGCAGCAGGTGAAATAACTTTTTCATTTAAAGGTATATTTTCACCAAAGCGTTCTTTTAGTTTTTGCTGTACAATACTATTTGAAAGGCTGAAATCTTTTAGTTGCTGTGTTTTGCCAATTTCCAGTCCTGTACCTTCTTTATAGATTTTCCATACCAATTCGCTGCAATATATTTTGTCATTATTCCATTCAAAATACAAGTCATAATCTTTGCCACTCATGGCTTTGCCTGTTTCTCTCATTCTTAAAAGTGCTTCATCTGTAAGTACATTGTCGGCGTTTATAAGTCGTTTTATAACATAATGGTTGTCTTTTCCCCTTTTAATCCATTCTTTGAGTAGAGTTTTTGTAACAGGTTGTATTGCCTCATAGACATAGTAACTGGTATCTTGTTTAAAAATAATACCACAATGCGAATAAGGCGAATTTGTTGCAAGCTGTATTGCTTTACTTTGTTCCGATTCTGACGTTTGGAAAATAATATCGCCTTCCTGTAAAAGTATGTTATCGCTTGTAATACTACCGTTAGTATCTGTTTTGCATGATGTAAATAATGTAATGCTGATGATAGCCAATAAAAATTTCATATGTTTTATGATGAAAAATTACCCTTAAAAATATAAAAAAAGAGGCTGTTTCAAAAGTCTTTACAAGAACAATCTGAAACAGCCCGATAGTATTATTTAAGCAGTAAATTAAAACTTATTCTCCACTTCCGCTGCCTGAAGCATCAGGTAATGCAGGTCGGTGTTCTTTACAAAAGGCTTAAGCAGGTCGCTGCCCGGGCCAAACATAGCCAACTCTACATAATCAGCGGAATGATCCATGCTTATCCAACCTACAGAGGTATATTCTTTCTGCATTTCGGCAAACGCTTTAAACGGGAGTTTTTTATAATTATAAAGCCCGTCTTCTTTGTCTAAATCACCGGTATAATGCCCTAAAATAAATTTAGCCTGCTCATCGGTAACGGTATGTGCGTTGGCATATTTAATTATTTCCTTTACTTTGGCAACTGTAAAATCAGGCTTTATTTCGTTAAGTACCCACTCGTTGGTTTGGGTAAAGTTTTGCAGGTTGTCAAAATTATCATTAGCCTCTTTGCCATAAATAATACCCGGGTTGGCGTTACCGTGGTCGGTGGTTATAATTACAAATGTCTCACCATCTTTTTCGGCAAAATCCATTGCAGTTTTTACAGCCTCGTCAAAAGCAAGCTGGTCATAGAGCAAAGCGCCTAAGTCATTAGCATGTGCACCCCAGTCCACTTTACCTGCCTCCACCTGAAGCACAAACCCGTTTTTATGGCCTTTCATCTGGTCTATGGCTTTTTTTGCCATTTCTGCCAGTGTAGGTACTTTCTTTTCTGTTTCGCTGTTGCTTTTCCTGTCAAGGCTGTAGGGCATGCCTTCATCAGCAAAAACACCCAGTATTTTTTTACCTTCGGCGGCCTGCATCATTTCGTTGCGGTTTCGCACCACCTGCCAGCCTTTTGCTTTATAAGCGGCATACAGGTCTTTTTTATCTTTACGTTTGGCAGCATCAAAGTAATTATTGCCGCCACCCATCATTACATCAAAACCAAGCTCAAGGTAATCTTCAGCAATTTGCGGCATTGCATTCCTGCTGTCGCTGTTTACGCAAAATCCGGCAGGTGTGGCATGGGTAATGGGCACTGTTGTAACGCAGCCTGCCATTTTACCTGCTTTTTTAAACTTTTGCCATATGGGCAGGTGCTTTTCGCCTTTAGGCCCCACGTTTAATGAGCCGTTGTTAACCCTTGCACCGCCACCCCACGAAGAACTTGCCGCTGCCGAATCGGTTACTACAGAGCTTGCCGAAGCAGTATCCATAAGGGCACGTGCCACCCTGTTATCGCGGTATAGCTGGAGCCAGTTAGAACCTTTACCGGTTTTACGGCTAAGGTACAAATCGGCCATGTTTAGCGTGCCGCTGCTCATACCGTCGCTCACAAGGAATATAATATTTTTGGCTTTTTTATTTTTCCCTGCAGTATCAAAATCTAATAGCCCTGTTGTTGTTTTAAAAGGCGCTGCAACGGTTGCCCCAAGTGTAAAAAGCGAGCCGTTCCTGAAAAACTTTCTCCTGTCCATTTTAAAGTTTCATTATTTGCCAAATATAATAAACTCTGCCAAGAAGGTTTTATTACGGATTGTTATTTCTTGGTTATGTATTTTATGCCTGCTTTTTCCGGAAATTAAAATATATAGCTATAATAAGCCCAACCAGTGCGCCCATGTAGCTGAAGTTATGAATACTGCCCACAATTACAAAGCTGTTGATATCTGTAACGCTTGCCGGTAAATACCAGCCAGCATACGTTTCAGGCTGATTTATCATAATTAAACTTCCATAAGTGTAGCCTGCTATACCACTGATAATAGCAACGGCTATAGTTATTAATATTGCCTTTACAGATGTTGTTATCATTGCTCTCAATGAGTTTTGCCTTAATGCCGGCATTGATAGGATAATACCAATAATAAACCCGACCCACCATGTAGCCATCCATCCTGTCACTGCCACCAAAAGGCGCAGATTTCGGATAGGTGTATCATTGCCTTCTAATAATCTGAACTGAATAAACTTGAATTTTGTATAATATTCAGGCGAAATGCTGTACGTTATCTGGTCGTGTAAGATTCCGTATATTCCTGCTACTATTGTACATATCAGGATAATAGAAACCACTGCAGCAATTTTTTTAGCAAGATTCATTATAAATTTTTTAAATTTGAAATAAAACATCCAAATATGAAGATTATTTTGAAAACCCGGGTATTACTCATTACCTTATTTTTATTATCATTTACAGGCAAAGCACAGGTAACGAGTAATATGCCATCGGGCGATAGCAACAGCGACTACTCCTATAAGTATATAAAATGCACCCCGGTATGCTGGAAAAACGCGTCAAATGAATTTAATGTTTATGTAGAAAGAGAGGGCAGTGTGCACCTGTATACATTTCTGAGTGAAAAAGAAATTGATTTAGGCCAGTTACCTGAGTTTGAAATCCTGTGTTATTCAAAATACTTTTTTGCGCTGCACAGTCCTTCGGATATAAATTATTACTTTACAGTTGGAAGCAAAGCTGAAAAAGAGTCAATAAATTTGGTAAGCAATATATATAAGCCTACCCATATTTATAGTGGCGCGGGTATAGCCCACCACACATGGCCAAAAGATAAAGAAGGTAAGCCAACGCTTGATATGCTAAAGGCAGCCAAAAGCATTTATGATGCTATGTAATAAAAATCCCGCTCACGGCGGGATTTTCTCGTTAGTGCTTAGGCTCATATATAAGCCTGAGAAATGAACTGAATCGTTCGTTTTCACGGTTAACAGGGATGCCGGTTACAATGCCAATCATTAAATTATCGGCAAAGCCAACACGCATCTGCGGCCTAATAGTCATATCGAAATCATTACCGTTTATTACTTTGTTAAACTCTATCCCTACAAAATTTCTTGTACCGGGAATCATATAGTGTATGTTAGAGTTTATCTCCCAGTCGGTAACCGTTTCATTATGCTTAAAATGATGTATTATCCTCGGGCCTGTATATATAAGCGAGTGCAGGTTGTAGGGCCAGCTTTTGGCAATCACTAAAAAAGGATTATATACATTACCTGTAACCAACTGTTCGCTGTCATAACTGCCAAAATCGGTTAGCTCAAATTCGTGTATGTATCCAATTGCCATAGATGTATTTATCTTATCCGATACAAAAAACGAATATTGTCCTGCAAATTTAAAGCTCTGTAAGCGGTTGCCAGGTGCATTTGTATCACTTCCGCTAACGGGATAGTGAAACGAGAATGGAAGCTCCACTTCGAGCCCCAGCCTGTCGGCGGGTGCCCATTCATATTCCACCAAAGCAGTATATTCGTCATAGGTTGTTTTGTCGGTAAGGCCGAGTCCAACATTCCATTCCCGTTCGCCTTTTCGTGCCCCAAGGTCACGGATTAGGTCGATATAAAGTGGCTCTGCGTGCAGCACTTTAGCCGGCAGCTTTTCTTCATTAGATATTATGGTATCGGTTTGTGCAAAGGTTTGCAGGGTGGCAAAGCACAACGCAACGCCACCAAAAAATGGTTTAAGATTCATGAGAGTTTCCTGATTTATAAATTAATGATTTTGCGCTTTAGCAGCGCAGGCTGAAAAATTTATATCAGGAAATCGGGAGGAGGAGAGGGAATTTCAAAGCAGCTTTCTGCTGTGTTTTCAATATAATGGTAAAACTTTTTAACTGTTACAAAATGGTACCGATTGTGTTGTTGAACAACAAGGGCAGGTATAAGATAAAAAGTATTGCTTTTCTCTTTTTTTAATGAGCTTTCCGTATCATCATCGTCATATTCAGGTATAGCGTTTTCAAAGTCAAGCACTTTTTCAACAATAATTTCTATAACACTTTCCTGGTCGTTTATGTTGAGGTTGTCTTTTACCGCATGAATATGTGCATCAGGAGCATCTACACTAAGGTTAAGGATGTATAGTGCCATAAAGAGGCTCATCCATCTTAACGTAAAATGTAGTGGCTTGTTCTGCATAGTTGCAAAGCTAACCAATAAATCCAAAAAAAGAAAACCCGCCTGTATGGTGGGTTTTCGTAAAGTAAATATATAACCTGATTGAATTTACTCTGCAAGTGCAGGGACAGCATCAAAATCGAGCACTACCTGCCTGCGTATAATATCATCAAACGTTTCCCTTTCGCGTATCAGGTGGCCTTTGCCGTTTAGCCAGAGCACCTCAGCAGGGCGGGTGCGCGAGTTGTAATTGCTTGCCATACTAAAGCAGTATGCCCCGGCATTACGAAAGCATAAAATATCACCTTCTTTAATTTCGGCAATGCGGCGGTTGTTGCCAAAGGTGTCAGTTTCACATATATAGCCTACTATGCTGTAAAAACGCTCTTTGCCTTTTGGGTTGCTCAGGTTCTCGATATGGTGGTATGAGCCATAGAGCATGGGGCGTATCAGGTGGTTAAAGCCACTGTCAATCCCAGCAAAAACAGTAGATGTAGTTTGTTTAACCACATTAACCTTTGCAAGGAAGTAACCGGCTTCACTTACAAGAAATTTACCCGGCTCAAAACAAAGGGTTAAATCGCGCCCGTATTCTTTACAGAAGCTGTTAAAACGCTTAGTCAGCTTTTTGCCCAACTCTTCTACATTGGTTTGTATATCATCTTTTTTGTAGGGTACTTTAAAGCCGCTTCCAAAGTCGATGAAATCCAGTTCTTTAAAGTTGGAAGCTGCTTTAAACAGTATTTCGGCGGCATATAAAAATACCTCTATATCCAGTATATCGCTGCCGGTATGCATATGAATACCGTTTATGTGCATACCTGTATTTTCTACAATGCGCAGCAGGTGCGGCATTTGGTGTATGGATATACCGAATTTACTGTCGATATGCCCTACAGATATGTTGCTGTTGCCCCCTGCCATTACATGCGGGTTAATACGTATGCAAACGGGCGTTGAAGGATGCTTTGTGCCAAACTGTTCCAGGATACTGAGGTTATCAATATTTATTTGGACATCAAGTGCGGCTACCTCCTCGATTTCTTCCATAGATACACCATTCGGTGTATATATAATCTTTTCGGGGGCATAACCTGCCATAAGCCCTAACTGTACTTCCTGTATGGAAACGGTATCAAGCCCGGAGCCTAACTGTTTCAGGAACTTAAGCACTGAAATGTTGCTGAGTGCCTTTACAGCATAATTGATACGAAGGCCGTTTACTTTGCTAAAAGCATTTGTAAGCCTGTTATACTGCGCTTCTATTTTTGCAGCATCATATATATAAAGCGGACTCCCGAATTCTTCGGCAAGCTGCAATAAATGTGTAGTTTCCATCATTAATAATTTGCAGCAAAATTAAACTGCAAATTCCTGCGGTACAAGATGCTGACAACTCTTTCACAAAATGTAACAAAATGTTATAAATGTAACAATAATATTTATATTCTTTCAAAAGTCAGTATGTAGCCATCAGCATAAGGCTGTGTAAAACGCATAGTGTTTCCTGTCACGTTTACACATCCAAAATCAATGTTGGAGATCTTTATAGTATTCTGGCAGGCTTCGGGAGAGTCTGTGTTCTCCACATATCCGTAAGTATAATTACCCGAGTCGAAGAAATCAGTCTTTGCCTCATCGGTATTAGTATTTACTACGGTTACCGTATTATCCGTATTAAAAGTCCATTTCACTGCACCAGCTTCAAAATCGTCATCAATACCGGCTATAGAGCCGCTAACGTTTACAAGCTGCCATGTTGCCGGCTCTAACGGCTCACCAGAGTAGGGTAGCCTTCTGTCATCATCAGAACAGGATATAAACAAAAGGGCAAACAGCACAACGGACAAAAGTTTTGTTTTCATGATTTAAGGTTTTTATTTATAAAGATGCAGCGCTTAAAGTTTGGTTGCGTTTAGTAATTGTTATCTATAGCTTTTTAGCAGTAAAATTTTTAAAAATACTTTCAGCCATTGGATGTATTTTGCTATTTTTGTTCCACTTTTAATAAGATAAACGCATTAATTATGAATTTACACGAATATCAGGGAAAAGAAATACTTGCCAGCCATGGCGTTCGCGTTCAGAAAGGTATTGTTGCCAACAATCCAGTTGAGGCCGTTGCCGCTGCAAAAGAACTTACAGCAGAAACAGGTACTCAGTGGCACGTTATTAAGGCACAGATACATGCCGGAGGACGCGGTAAAGGCGGTGGCGTTAAGCTTGCAAAAAACCTTCAGCAGGTAGAAGAGCTTGCCGAGCAGATTATAGGTATGGACCTTATCACGCCGCAAACTCCCCCTACAGGTAAAAAAGTACACAAAGTACTTATTGCCGAAGATGTTTACTATCCCGGAGAAAGTGAAACTTCAGAGTTTTATATGTCTATACTCCTTAACAGGGGTAAAGGCCGCAACATGATCATGTACTCTACCGAAGGCGGTATGGATATAGAAGAAGTTGCCGAAAAAACACCTCACCTGATATTTACAGAAGAAATAGACCCGGCCATAGGGTTACAGGGATTCCAGTCAAGGAGGATTGCGTTTAACCTTGGCCTTTCGGGCAACGCTTTTAAAGAAATGGTACAGTTTGTACACGCGCTTTACAAAGCTTACACAGAAAGCGATGCATCTCTTTTCGAGATAAACCCGGTTCTTAAAACTTCAGACAACAAGATACTTGCCGTAGATGCTAAAGTGGTGCTTGATGACAACGCTCTTTACAGGCAAAAGAAATATGCCGATATGCGCGATGTGCGTGAAGAAAACCCAATTGAGGTTGAGGCAAAAGAAGTAGGGCTTAACTATGTTGACCTTGATGGTACCGTAGGCTGTATGGTTAACGGTGCAGGTCTTGCAATGGCAACGATGGACCTTATTAAATATGCAGGCTTTGAGCCGGCTAACTTTCTTGACGTGGGTGGTACTGCCGATGCAAAAAGGGTTGAAACAGCTTTCCGTATCATCCTTCGTGACCCGAACGTAAAAGCCATACTTATCAACATTTTTGGTGGTATTGTTCGTTGCGACCGTGTTGCCCAGGGTGTGGTTGACGCTTACAAGAACATGGGCGACTCTATTAAAGTGCCGATTATTGTGCGTTTACAGGGTACAAATGCCGAGATAGCAAAAGAACTTATAGATAACTCCGGCATGCCTATCCTTTCAGCTACCTTATTCCAGGAAGCTGCAGACCAGGTAAAAGCGGCTTTGAGCTAATACAATAATATTCTAAAATACAAGAAAGCCCTCACAATTTTGCGAGGGCTTTTTCGTTTTTTATAATAATGGATTAATTAACTATGAAAAAGAAAATTTACCGAATATTTTTAAACTTCCTTGGCAGATGTTTCCGCTTCATTGTTCGGTTTCTGTTTGACATTATCGAACTTTCACCTTCACTTTTCAAATTCTAAACTCTTCTCCAGCTCTTTTAAAAAAGCCAATACTTCCTCAACACTCTCCAGCCTGTACCTGGCAGCAGTATTGCCTTTACCCACTTTTACAGAATATTCATTTTCGCCTGTAAGCAATTCAAAAAGGTCTTCGTCTGTTTTATCATCGCCAAAGGCAATTACAAAATCATGCTCACCGCACAAAACATTGTTCTTACAGGTAGTGCCTTTGTGCGCCATATAGTGTTTTACCTCTATTACCTTGTTTCCGTCAATAATCTGGGTTGGGGTGTTGTGCATATAATTTTTAAGCAGCATCAGCAGTTCACGGCTGGCGTTAAAGCCCTGCTTTTCATCTACATTGCGGTAATGCCATGCCACACCAAACTCTTTAACCTCTACAAAGCTTTCAACATTGGTATCTACATAATCCTGCATAATATCAATAACCTGCTCTTTCCATTCCGGCGTACCTGTAATAACAGGTTCCCATTCTGTATTTTTAATATAGCCGCCATGCTCGGCAATCATTCCAATGTTAAGGTGCCCCAAATGTTCCTGAAGAAATTCACGGTTACGCCCGCTTACTATCCATACCTCATTTTTAGTGTCTGCCGAAAGGTGTGCCAGCGTTTCCAGCACATCCTGACCCGGCACTGCCATTTCCGGCCTTGCCTGCAGGTTTACCAGTGTGCCGTCAAAATCGAGCAGCAGCAGCCTTTTTTCCGCATTTTCAAACTTTTGTAAAAATAGGTCACGTTCTTCGCCGTGTAATGCTTTTGCCTTGCTGTCGCGTTTGTGTATATCTTCCGTTTCTTCTAAAAATCGTGATGCCCACCTGAATACATCATGTTTTTGCAGGTAACGTTGCATGCGTTCCAGCCTGCGCGCCTGTTCTTCTTCTTCCATGTTAAGGGAGTAGTATAGCTTGTCAGCAATCATCTCGGCATCAAACGGGTTTATTGTGATAGCTTCCTTAAGTTCTTTGGCTGCACCTGCCATACTGCTTAAAATAAGCGCCCCACGCAGGTCTTTTCTTGATGCCACATACTCTTTTGCTACAAGGTTCATTCCGTCGCGCACAGGCGATATAAGTGCTACATCTGCACTTGTGTAAAGCGCTATGAGCTTATCAAAATCAACCGACTGGTACTGGTACACGATAGGTGTCCATTTATAGTTGCCCATATTACCGTTAATGCGGCCTATGTTAAGCTCTATCATACGTTTGCGTTCGCCGTACTTCTTTATTTCTTCCCTTGATGGCACCAACACCAGCAGGAATACTACTTTTTCTTTCCATTCAGGATATTTTTGCAGGAATTTCTCAAAAGCATTAAGCCTGTTGGTTATGCCTTTAGTATAATCGAGTCTGTCAACCGAAAAAATGATCTTTTTATCGCCATACAGCTCTTTAATTTCATCGCGAAGGGCAATAACCCTTTCTTTGTCGAAAGCATCGTAAAACTTATTAAAATCGATACTGATAGGGAAGGAGCCTGCTTTTGTGCGGTGCGAGTCCTGGCTGAAAAGGAAATTTTTATGCGGTATGCCCATTATCTTTTCTACACATTCTGTAAAATGGATGGTGTTATCCCAGGTATGGAAGCCTGCAACGTTACTGCCGAGTATTCCTTCAAGAATGTATTTTTTGGCTTTGTTGGGCAGTATCCTGAAAATCTCAAAATTAGGAAATGGTATGTGCAGGAAAAAACCGATTTTAGCATCAGGGTGGTATTCACGAACCAGCTTTGGCAGTCCTAAAAAGTGGTAGTCGTGAATCCATACAATATCGCCCGGTTCATAAATACTGTTTATTTTTTCGGCAACAATTTCGTTTGCAGCTTTGTATGCTTCAAACCCATAGTCGGTATACTCCACAAAAGACGGGAAGTAATGAAAAAGCGCCCACAGTACCGAATTACTGAAAACATTGTAAAATTGTCGGTTAAGCTGCTTATCTAAAAAAACAGGCTCTATTTCAAAATTCTTTTCATACCTGTCTTTGTTTTCTTCCCACGTGGTTTTGTCAAAATCGGCAACACCCACCCATGTAAGGTTTACATTGCTTTTCTCCGAATACGATAATATTGCTGTAGCAAGCCCGCCAGAGCTTTGTGTAATTTTTACTTTTTGCTTTTGTTTTTTTATTGATAGTGGCAGCCTGTAAGATACTGTAATGATTTTCATGTAAGGTGTTTTGCCGCTAAGGAAGTAGCGGAACGATTACCTTCAAAATTACAAAACCATGCCTTAACGCTTGTTTAACAAAGTGTTAGTTAACATTATTTTAGGAGGGTTTTATATATCTGTTAAAAACTAGTGCTGATTTTTATGTAACTCATAATCCAACAAAGCTTCATAAGGATTATTATTTTTTAGCCCGAGTAGTATGGCAAATGCAGGCTCGGTTTTATAGCCTTGTTTTTTGAGTTCGATGATACGGTCTTTAAAATCTTCTCCTTTTTGTTGCAGTATGTCATATTCAATTACCATATGGCGATAACCATATTGCCCGGTAACGGGAATATTTTGCCCGAAAATTTCAATTTCGAAATCTTCTATAACAAAGTTAGCGATGACAGAAGCGTGTCCGTTAATATCTGCTTCCCGCAAATTATAATTTTTAAATGATGAAAAATACTGACTGACAGTATCTTTAAATGTTTGTTTATCCTGCCAATAACAAACAATATCAAGGTCGCTGGTATCAATATTTATTTCTAAAGGAATAGTACCTGCAAGTACCGGGGTGAAATTTTGTAAATGATGTATAACTTTATAAACTGTCAATATCCTGTATGCTTCTTGCTGTACAGCATTACCAGATTTTAAATAGTTTATGTTATCCAGTTTATGCAACGGTTTTACGACTTTTTATTCTTACCATTATTAAACTTTACCTTTTCAATTACAGGCTCTTGTTTTTTAGGTTTAAAGTTTTTGTTCTTGGATGGTGTTTTACCTGTTGCCTGGCTTTTAGGCCCGGCTGGTTTTGCAGTGGGTGTTGTGTTTGTTTTTACACCTGCCTTATTTTTGGCTATTACTTCTTCAGGGTTTTTAGGGTTTTCTTTAGTGCCCCTTAAGTGTATGATGAGCCCGTTAAGAAAGTTGCGAAGTACCTGGTCGCCGCACTCCATGTAATTTGGGTGGTCTTGATTACGAAAAAAAGCGCCGAGTTCAGCTTTAGAAATACGGAAATCTACCAGTTGCAGTATCTCTACAATTTGGTCATCCCTAAGCTGTAGCGCAACGCGTAGCTTTTTAAAAATATCGTTGTTATTCATGTTACTCTTTTTGCAAAGGTAGCTAATATTATTCGCCCTGTATCAGCCATAGGTAAGCTTCTGCAAATTGTTTGCTCCATAGCGCTTCGTTGTGTTTCCCGCCCGGTATAATTTTCAGCTTTATGTTTTTACCTTTTACTTTCTGCTTCAGCAGGTTTATCATTCTTTCAACATCACTTACCATTTGCTCACTTTCGCTGTCGCCTGCCATGAAATATATTTTGGCGTCCATCTTTTTTGTGCTCTCTGTCAGGCGGTATATATCATCAGTAAACCAAAAAGAAGGCGAGAAGATACCTGCGCCTGCAAAAACTTCGGGATATTTTATCAGAGCATAATAAGATACCAGCCCCCCGAGTGAGCTGCCGAAGATATAGGTGTGCCTGCGGCCTTTTTTAACTCTGTAGGTATTATCAATATAAGGTTTTACTGTATGTACTAAAAAATCAAGATAAGCATCTGCATCGCCGCCGCCATATTCAGGGTTAGGGTAGGGCGTGAGTTCTTTTAACCGGGTTTCATTACCGTGCATAATGCCCACAACAATTACCTGTGCCTTCAGGCTGTCGAGTGTTTCATCTACCCGCCATTCTCCGGCGAAGGCTGTTTTGTCATCAAACAGGTTTTGTGCATCGTGCATATAGATTACAGGATATTTTTTATTGCTGCTGTGGTAATTATGCGGCAGGTAGATATAAATGCCCCTTTCTGCATTTAGCTGAGGCGACTGTAAGGTAACTTTAGTAATTGTACCCGTTGCTGAGGGTTGTGCTTTTAAAGCAGGGAAGGCAACACATGTTAATAACAAAATCAGAAGGCGCATATAAATAACTTTGATTTTTAACTTTAAAAAGATAAATTAGCTAAAAATACAAATTATCATGAGCACCTATGAAGAAAAATTAAGCCTGCTTTCAGAAATGATTGCGTTTGCCCAGATTGACGGGCAGGTGCATGAGCGGGAGCACCAGTTTCTTTGTATTGTGGCATCGCAGCTTAATGTTGATAAAAACGATTTTGAAAACCTGTTTGAAAACAAAGCTGAAAAAGTGATAATAAAATCAGAACACCAGCGTATTTTGCAGTTTTACAGGCTGGCACTTTTAATGCATGCCGACGGTGTATTGCATGCAAATGAACAGATAGCCATAAGGGAAATGGGTGTTAACATGGGACTAAGCCCTTTTGCCATGCGCAGCGTACTCGCAGAAATGCAAAAATCACCATCGGGATTAATAGATCCTGATATACTTTTAGCACTTTTCCGTGCGCAGCATAATTAGATATTTAATTCGTTGCTGTTACTGCCGGTTATCTCATTTTGCATGAGCCACAGGTAAGCATCGGCAAACTGTTTGCGCCAGGACTTTTCGTTGTGCCTGCCGTTGCGCACTATCTTTTTATGAATCTGACCTTTATCCTGCACACGCTCCAGTACAAGCTTTTCCATACGGTCAAGATCGGGCAGCATGTCTTTACTTTCATGGTCGCCTGCCATAAAGTAAATACGTCCGCTTATAGCATTAGTATCTTCTATCAGCTTATAAATTTCCTCGCTGAACCAAAATGACGGAGAGAAAACCCCTGCACTGCCAAATACTTCAGGGTGCTTTAAAAGCGCATAAAATGAAATGAGTCCGCCAACAGAGCTGCCGAAAATTGTAGTATGTTCTTTTTCGGGCATGGTGCGGTGAGTACTGTCAATATGCGGCTTCAGGATGTTGATTAAAAAATCAAGGTAGTCATCTGCATGGCCCCCGCCATAGGCTTCGTTTTTATAAGGAGTAAGCTCGTCTATACGGTGCACGCTGCCGCCATGCTCTATACCTACCACTATGGCTTCGCTGTGTAAATTATTTAGTTTTTCCTCTACGTGCCATTCGCGTTTATAGCTTTCAGCATGGTCAAAAACATTTTGCCCGTCATGCATGTAGATAACAGGGTAGTGCTTACCTGATTTATCATAGCCAAAGGGCAGGTACACCCATATTGTTTTGTCTGCATGCAGTTGTGGCGCATCAAGGTGCAGTTCTATTACTTTTCCTTTTTCGCAAGTTTGTGCCTTCATGCAATGAAATTAAACTTTTTGCAGGAAAATACAGCCCGTTTTAATAAGCATTTAACCTCTTGCTATTCATCCTTCTGCATCTTTACATTAAATGGTGGTGCTTTATAATCTTTATCAAGATAATCGGCAGGTATGGTTGTCATGTTACCATCGCGTGCGGCACGGTAGTGTGGCGAAAGTATTTCTATGCCTGCCTCATTACAGCAATCCTGTATGTTTTGGTGCAGGTCGCTGTATATTACAGCCTGCTTGTTGGCATCTTTGGTATAGGCGTTAAGCTGGTAGGACACATAAAAATCATCCAGGCTGGTTTGCAGCACAAACGGCTTCGGCTCTTTTAAAAGTAACGGAGTCCTGTCGGCTGCTGTGGTTAGCGCTTTATAAACATCCTGCCACGGAATATCATACCCCAGTGTTACGGTGGTGTGCAGTATAAGCCCGCGCTCGGCAGTATCGCTGCTGTAATTGATGGTGTGGCTGTTCATGACCGTTGAGTTTGGGATGCTGATAATCTCATTTTTTATGGTGCGCACCCGTGTAACCAGCAATGACTTTTCTATAACATCGCCCACTACATCGCCTATTTTAACCCTGTCGTTTATCTTGAAAAGCCGCATGTATGTTAATACCAATCCGGCAATTACATTTGATAACGACCCCATTGACCCAAATGTAAACAGGAACCCAAGAAACACAGATATACCCTGAAATATGGGCGAGTCGCTGCCGGGCAGGTAAGGGTATATAAGTACCAGCATAAAAGCTATAATCAGCACTCTTACTATCTGGAAAGTAGGGTTGGCCCAGTCGGGGTAAAAGCCGTTAATGGTAAGATCGCCGCTGGCAATTTCGTTTTTAAGGAAGCGTGCAAACTTAAGCACATACCTGAAAACAAATACAATGACAATTATGGTTATCAGGTTGGGCAGGTAGTTCCACAGCCCGAAGGCTATCTTTTTGACAGGCGACAGGATGTAGCTAAAAAGTGTTTCGGCAAAATTCTGCGTCCACGGGAAAATTCCGAAGAGTATAGGCAGCGCAATGTAAATAAGTAACAGAATAACAAACCACTTGATTACTGTATTCAGCATTAGCAGCAACTGTATTTGCCTGCCTGCATCAAACAGGTTATAATTCTTTATATTAATGCCTTTAATGCGCTTTCCTTCCTGACTGTATATCTTTAATGCAGTCCACCTGAAAAGTTTGTTACAAAGCCTTATAATGAGTACCAATAGCAATATAACCAGTATGGCAAGGCCAATTTCCTTTGCAAGGGTAATAAAGCTGGTCTCTTTTTTATAATGGGTTATGGCATCGCTTATAATTTTCCTGTAAGCCTGTGCCAGTGCTTCGGTTCCGGTATCATTCCAAAGGGCATCATTTTCAGAAACGCTCAGTAGTATCTTTTCGCCCGCCATAACGTCGAACGTATTTTCTGAAGGTACTATCTTAAGTGAATCGCCGCTAAAGAGGTAATCATCTCCCAATACCTGTATGCGCTCGGTAATGGCATTAGCCCTGTCGCGCGCCGAAAAGCTGCCCAGTTTACTGTATATGGTAAAGAGCGTATCTTTAAAGAAGCCGGTAACCGGATAGCCTTTAGCCGTGGCCCTGAGTGAATCAATACGCGCTTTTTTATCGGCAATGCGTTGTGCCTCGCGGCTGTTAAGGGCTTCAAGCTGCTGCTGTAGCTGTTCTTTTTTAAGGTTATCTGTAGTTTGTAACGATTGCAGTTGCTGCTGTAGCTGTACTTTTTTAACCGAATCGGCAAGGCGTTGCTGCTCCAGCGTTTCAAGCTGCAGTTTATAATTACGGATGCCGGCAGTGTTAACGGAATCAGCCTGCTTTATTGAGTCAGCCTGAGCGTACAGCACCTGCCCAACGGTTAGCACTACAGAAAATATAAAGAAGCGGAATAATCTTTTCATCCCGGGTTTGTTTTGTGGTTGTTTAAGCAAGATACAGGATTAATATTAATTTAATAAATTGTATATTGGTAAATTATTGTAAAATAGGTTAAAATTGTGTATATTTCCAAATAAAGATAGTCACGAAAATATATATGATTTGGATTGTCTAATTACGTTCATTGAGGATTGGCATTTGTTACACGTTTTGTTGGTGTTTTTGTCTTATTATATAACAACTTCAAAATTTGATTTTATGGAATTAGTTAAACATATTTTTATTCATTTATCTCTTTTCAAAGTATTAATTGTAACAGGGAAAATAATTTCTTGGGGTATTGGGTCTATTGGAATTGAAGGAGGATTACCTCCAACTGACAAATACTTTGATGCTGTTTTTCATTGAAACATATTAGATACTTGGTTCAATTCCAAGATCCTCCACATAAAAGCTGTCGAAAATCGACAGCTTTTTTTTAAACCTTCTCCTGTAACACTTTAATTTCATCCCTTAGCTTGGCAGCCTGTAAAAAGTCCAGTTCTTTGGCGGCTTTTTCCATGCTTTTGCGCTTTTCGCGTATAATTTTCTCAATATCCACTTTTGCCATATATGTGGTATCAGGTTCCGCAGCAATTTTAGGGGCATGTTCCAGCTTATACGCTTCGCTGCGACCTAATGTAGAATTCTCTATCTTTTTGTTCAGTGCCTGTGGCGTAATGCCATGCTGCACGTTATAATTGTGCTGCTTTTCGCGGCGGTAATTGGTTTCGTCTATGGTGCGCTGCATGCTGTCGGTAATCTTGTCGGCATACATAATAGCCTTACCGTTCACGTTACGCGCCGCACGGCCTACCGTTTGTATGAGTGAGCGGTTGCTTCGCAAAAAGCCTTCCTTGTCGGCGTCCAGTATCGCTACGAGTGATACTTCCGGCAGGTCGAGCCCCTCACGGAGCAGGTTAACACCTATCAGCACATCGAACAGGCCCTTGCGCAAATCCTGCATGATCTCTACGCGTTCCAGCGTGTCCACCTCACTGTGAATGTAACGGCAGCGTATAGATACTTTTGTCAGGTATTTGGCAAGCTCTTCTGCCATGCGTTTGGTAAGCGTGGTTACCAGTACACGCTCGTCAAGCTCTACGCGCTGCTGTATTTCTTCTATAAGGTCGTCTATCTGGTTCAGGCTCGGGCGTATTTCTATAACAGGGTCAAGCAGCCCGGTGGGGCGTATTACCTGCTCTACATAAACGCCGCCACTTTTTTGCATTTCATAATCGGCAGGGGTGGCACTTACATATACCACCTGGTTTTGCAATGCCTCAAATTCTTCAAACTTCAGCGGGCGGTTATCCATTGCTGCCGGCAGTCGGAATCCATACTCCACAAGGTTTTCCTTACGCGAACGGTCGCCGCCATACATAGCATGCACCTGGCTCACGGTAACGTGGCTTTCGTCTATCACCATCAGGTAGTCTTTAGGAAAGTAATCCAGCAGGCAGAACGGGCGCGTGCCGGGCAGCCTTCGGTCAAGGTAGCGTGAGTAGTTCTCGATACCGCTGCAATAGCCCAGTTCGCGAATCATTTCGAGGTCAAAGTTAGTACGTTCCTCAAGTCGCTTGGCTTCAAGATGTTTGCCTATTTCCTTAAAATAATCTACCTGCTTAACCAAATCCTGTTGTATTTCCCAAATCGCACCCTGAAGCACATCGGGGCTGGTAACAAACATATTGGCAGGATAAATGTTAAGGCGGTCATACTTTTCTAAAACCTGGCTTGTTTTGGCATCAAAAGCCTCAATCTCTTCAATTTCATCACCAAAAAAGTGGATTCGGAAAGGCTCATCGGCATAGCTGGGGAACACCTCTACCGTATCGCCTTTAATACGGAAAGTACCGGGTGTAAAATCGGCTTCTGTACGGCTGTAGAGGCTCTGTACCAGACGATGCAACAACTTGGTGCGGCTTATTACCTGGTCACGTTCTATAGATACCACATTTTTTTGGAACTCTACAGGGTTACCGATACCGTAAAGGCACGATACGGAAGCCACTACTAAAACATCGCGCCTGCCAGAGAGCAGGGAAGAGGTGGTGCTGAGACGCATTTTTTCAAGCTCCTCGTTAATAGAAAGGTCTTTTTCTATATAAAGCCCTGTTACGGGTATATAGGCTTCGGGCTGGTAGTAGTCGTAGTACGAAACAAAATACTCAACGGCATTATTCGGGAAAAACTGCTTGAATTCGCTGTATAGCTGTGCCGCCAGTGTTTTGTTGTGTGCCAGTACCAGCGTTGGCCGTTGCACCTCTTGTATAACATTGGCCATGGTAAACGTTTTACCGGAACCCGTTACACCTAAAAGTGTCTGGTACTTTTCACCCGACTTTAGACCTGCGCTTAGTTGTTTTATTGCCTGTGGCTGATCGCCCGTAGGTTTATAATCACTTACTACCTGAAATTTCATTTTCTTCGCTTTACTACAAAGATAATGAATACTTGGTGCCTATTAAAACAAAGTCGGAAGTGGGATGTCCGGAGTCCGAAATTAATTATGTCAGTTTTAAATTGGTCGTTTCCCCTTTGGGAGTTAGGGGGCTTAATCTAATCAAAACATTCCATTAGCAGAAGGTCGCCCGCGTGGTGTTCTATAACCACCATTCCATCATTAAGAGCTTCGTTGCTGCTGCCGGTGCGGTAGCCTATGGTAAGTTCATCATCCGCCAGTTCATATTTAAGGTTTTTGCTGTGTATGCCTGATACTTTGCCTATGGGTATCAGCGAAAGGGGAGTGCCTGCGGGGTACCACTTTTGGTATTTTTGCGGCAGCAGGAAAATTTTACTATGGTCGTCAAGCACCACTATTTTTAGCTTATCGCGAAAGCGCACAATATTGGTAATGTTGGTTATAGTATGATCGGCACGTTTACCGGTAGCCCATATAACATTTGCGGCAGGAAATCCACGGTTTATTAAATACTCAAAAGCTTTTTCAAGGTCGGTTTTATCCTGGTCAGGAGTGTGTACAATTTCCAACGGGTATTGCAGGCTCAAAAACTGCTCAGGGTTAAAATCCCTGTCAAAGTCGCCAAGCAGTACATCTACTTTAATGCCCAGCTCAACAACGCGGTGCATGGCGCTGTCCAGCACTATAACCAGCGGCGACCATTCCAGCAACTGGCCCATCAATTCGCGGCTGCACTCGGCTCCGTTGGAAATAATTAAGGCAGGCTCCTGGTCATCGCGTACTATGTGGTGTGAAGACATGTATATCTTTTAGCTGTAAAAATACAAAATACTATTGCACTATATATTCTAAAGATGATACTTCGGATAACCGGAAATAGCCATAAGCATAATTGTCGGGGTCAGTTTCATTGATGATATTTCCACGTAACTGTGCCGGCGCAACCTGAAACGGCCCTATATTACCTTCGGAAGTTGTAGTGAAAATTTTACTCATGTAGTCGAAGTATCTTTCTGAAATGCCGAAAAGCCTTATTGTCATTATTTCGCCCCTGCGGAGGTTATCAAATATTCGTACAGTATAAGTATTGTTGCCATCTGTAAAATTATCGTCAAAAACGGCATATTGAGGCCCCTTTTCCTCACGGAAAAAACCGTGCATATAATAATTCTCTATACCGGGAGGGTCATCAAAATATGCCCTTACTACCTGCTGGCCTTCTAAAAAACCATCATCTGTCTGTTCTGCGTACTGTAAATCAGGCACGGGCATAAGAGTTTCTGTAGCAGTATAGTGATTATCATCATAAATAATATGTAAAGTGTAAGTTTCACCAATTACAGGCTGAAAGTTTTCGCAAGCATAAAAGCCCGGGCTGTCGGGGCCTATTTCTGTAAACTCATAAAAGTTGCCGCTTTGTGAACGAATATACACATTGGCACCCTGCACCGCAGGTATTTCGGTGGCATAATAATTTGTAGATGTGGTAAGCTTTACAAGCTGCCAGTTACCCGAATCGCCTTTATGCCAATTGATGGAGGCATCAACCACAAGGCGCGGCTCAGAAGAAGGAAGGCCTACATCTACCACATCTTCGCATGCGGTAAACAGCAGGCCTGCCATAAGTATTATCAAAATAAAGTAGTTCTTTTTCATAGCAGTTGTTTGACTAACTGCCTCAAATACAATGCCGATTATTGTATGGTATAATTGGTTTCAACCACTTCAGAAAGGCGGAAGTAACCTAACGGATAATTATCCTCATTTGTAGTGTTGATAACATTCCCCCTCACGGTAACCGGAGGTGTCTGGAAAGGACCTCCGCCCGAGCCGCCTTCGGCAATGCTTATGAGAATATACATATAATTAAAATGCTTCTCAGAGATTCCGTATAGTTTGATACCAAGATTTTGTCCTGCTTCAAAGTCTTCATTCCATATAAAATCAAACATTTCATTTCCCTGAAAAAAATTATCATTTTGAACATCATAATCAGGATATGGAAGTACTTCAGTGTCAAAGCGTATCATGTAAAAATTGTCTTCAGCACCGTTATCCATCCATTTTATGCGGACTTCTATGTCTTCGCCAAAAAAACCTGCATCATTTTCCTGTACAATGTCTGTTATATCCGGCACTGCATAAAGCGTTTCTGTTGCTGTATATTGCTGCTCCTGCCACGTTATATTCAGCGTATAGGTTTCGCCTATTACAGGTTCAAAATTGGTACAGGTATATATGCCTGTGCCGGGTTCTTCCGTAAAATTAAAAATTGTACCCGTGCTGTTGGTTACCTGTACAACAGCGCCGCTTACCACAGGAATTTCCTCTTCATAGTAGCCTGTTGTAGTAGTAAGCTTTATGCTTTGTATTGTTCCATCGGTACCTTTAACCCAGTTAATAGAGGCATCTACCACCAGGCGTGGTGGCGCAGTATTTAAATCTACATCTACCACATCTTCGCAGGACGCGGCAAAAGCAGCTATTATTATAAGAAGTAAAAACTTTATATTTTTCATGATGATGTTAGAATTATGTGTTAAAACCTGAAGTTATAAGTTACACTCGGAATTATACCGAATATACTTAGCCTTACCGCCTCGTTGGCACCGGAGTCTTCATTTTGCCTGAAGGTGATAGAGGCCGCGTTCCTCCTGTTATAGAGGTTATAGATGCTAAACACCCATTCGCCCTGCCATCCTTTTTTCTTTTCGGGTTCGGGAGTATAGGTAGCCGATACGTCAAGGTGGTGGTAAGCCGGCAGTCGTTCTTCGTTACGTTGCCCAAAACTTGGAACAACAATATCTCCATATACATACTGCCCGTTAGGGTATGTTACCGGCTGTCCCGACTGTAATGCAAATATTGCCCCAAAAGACCATTTATTGTCAAGCTCATAAGAACTTGTAATGGATAGGTTGTGCAACTTGTCATAACCGGTTTTGTACCATTCGCCGTTGTTAATACCTGTTTCTGTAGATGTGCGGCCCGGTGTCTGCTGCTCAGAGCGCGAAAGAGTATAAGATATCCAGCCTGTAAGCTTGCCTTCGTTTTTACGGATAAGCATTTCAAGTCCGTAAGCACGGGCGCGCCCGTTAAGTATTACCTGCTCTATGGCATTATTGGCTATAAGGTCGGCACCATCAATATAATCTATCCTGTTTTGTATCTTTTTGTAGAACGATTCAACTTCAAGCGTATAAGCATCATTGCTGAAATTCCTGAAGTAACCCACTGCAACCTGGTCCAGCAACTGCGGCTTTATGTATTTGCCGCTGGGCGCCCAAACATCAAGAGGGGTAGGAGACGAGGTATTCGATATCAGGTGCAGGTACTGTGCCATGCGGTTGTAGCTTGCCTTTACCGACTGGTTATCATCTATTTTAAATGATATGGCTGCACGTGGCTCAAGGTTGTTAAAATCGGCAATGGTTTCGCCACTGCCATAACGCTGTGTGCCTATCGGGTCGGCCTTTTCGTAAATTTTCAGGTTCTCATCATAAGTAACCGGCTGGTTATTGGCATACAGGTTAAGGGTTTGAGAACCCAGCCTGTAAAACATACTGTACCTTAAGCCATAGCTTATCGAAACCGTTTCAGAAAGTTCGTGTTCTGCATCAATATACAAAGCAGGCTCAAAAGCATATTTTTTGTCGAGCTTTTCCGGATTAACAGATGAGCTTTCATCTGACGGTGTTACCTCTCCCGGATTAAAATCATAATACAGCGCATTTAAGCCGTAGCTAAGCTTAAATTTATCTGATATATAGTGCTTTAAATCGTACTTAAGATTAAAGTTCTTAATGCCTGAATCCCAGTTTAACCCTATAAAATCAAGTTCCAGGCCGTAGTAGTAATCGCTGTAAATCATAGACAGGTTGGCGAACAGCTTTTCGTTGAACAGGTGGTTCCACCTCAGGTTAACAAAAGAGTTACCGTATATGTTATTAAAGTTGTCGCTGATATTGAACAGGTCACGACCAAAATATCCCGACAGGTAGAGGCTGTTGTTCTCATTAAGCTTATAGCTTAGTTTGGTGTTAAGGTCATAAAAATAAGCTGAGTTCTCGTTATCAGCCAGCTTAAGGAAAAGGTGCGCATAAGAAGCGCGCCCACCCACAAGAAATGAACTTTTGCCTTTCACAATAGGGCCTTCGGCAAGAAGCCTGCTCGAAATAACACCGATTCCTCCATTCATGTGGAATTCGTTGCTGTTGCCCTCCTTCTGGTAAATATCAAGCACAGACGATACCCTGCCGCCATAACGTGCCGGTATGCCGCCTTTATAAAGCTTCAGGTCTTTAATTGCATCTGAATTAAACACAGAGAAAAACCCGAAAAGGTGGGAAGAGTTGAATATTGTGGCTTCGTCAAGCAATATAAGGTTTTGGTCGGCAGCGCCACCACGCACGTTAAACCCCGAAGAGCCTTCGCCCGCATTGGTAACACCCGGCAGTTGCAGGATAGACTTAAGTACATCTACTTCGCCAAGCACTACCGGCATTTTCTTAATTTCCTGTATAGAAAGCTTATTAACGCTCATTTCGGCTTTTTTAATATTTGCCCGGTTAACGTTTTCAGTAATAACCACTTCGTCAAGCTCCTCACCGGGTGTAAGCGAAAAGTTTTTCCTGATGTCCTGGTTAAGCTCTATGGTTTCCTGTAGTGTACCAAAGCTCACAAAGCTTACCTGTACTGTATAAGTACCTGCAGGTAATGAGATAGAGTAAAAGCCATATTCATTGGTAGCCACGGCAATATTGGCTTCAGGAATGTAGATAGATGCGCCTATAAGGGTTTCGTTACTTGAGACATCTGATATTGTGCCGCTTAAAGTAAATTTTTGTTGCGCGTTTGCAAAAGCAAACAGCAGCAAGAGCATTACCGTAAGGTAATTCCGCAAGGGTAAAATCATGATTGGAATGTGTTGGTTTTGATTTGATTGATGTTTGAACTAAATTATATTAAGCCACAAAAGCTTTATGGCACTTGTAAACGTATTTTAGACGATGCTTATTGTATCATGTTACAGTACTTAATGATTTTTTAACAAACTAATACTTACTTTTGATGTAAGTTATTGTTCTGCAAACTATATACGTAAATTCAGAGTAATAAAAAAGCTGCCTTTCAGGGCAGCTTTTGTTACTAATTTAATTGTGCGAGTATATTGTTAAACGTTTGGCTCGGCCTCATAGCAGCAAAGGTTTTTTCTTCATCCGGATGGTAATAACCACCTATGTGCTGAGGTTTACCCTGGGCATCTATAAGTTCCTGATTTATTTTAGCCTCATTTGCCGTAAGCGCTTCAGCTATTGGAGTGAAAACTTTTTTAAGTTCTGCATCCTTATCCTGGGCCGCAAGTGCCTGTGCCCAATACAGGGCAAGGTAAAAATGTGAACCGCGGTTATCTATACCACCTAGCTTTCGTGCAGGCGATTTATCATTTTGAAGGAATTTTTCGTTTGCTTCATCAAGCGTTTCAGAAAGCACGAGCGCCTTTTCATTACCTGATGTCTGACCCAAGTGTTCTAACGAAACGCCAAGCGCAAGAAATTCCCCTAAAGAGTCCCAGCGCAGGTAGCCTTCTTCAATAAACTGCTCGATATGCTTTGGCGCAGAGCCTCCTGCACCTGTTTCAAACAGTCCGCCACCATTCATTAACGGAACGATAGAAAGCATTTTAGCAGAAGTACCAAGTTCTAATATTGGGAAAAGGTCGGTAAGGTAATCCCTTAGCACGTTACCGGTAACCGATATCGTATCCTGTCCGTTCTTAATCCTCTCTAAAGTAAAGTTGGTAGCTTCAACAGGATTCATGATCCTTATGTCAACTCCTGTAAGGTCATACTCTTTAAGGTACTCATTTACTTTCGCGATTATTTCCCTGTCATGCGCCCTGTGCTCATCAAGCCAGAAAACAGCAGGGGTGTCGCTTAGCTTAGCCCTGTTAACGGCAAGCTTAACCCAGTCGCGGATTGGTGCATCTTTCGTTTGGCACATCCTGAAAATATCTCCTGCGCCAACTTTCTGCTCCATTACAGTTTCTCCGGCCTGGTTTACCACCCTAACCGTACCTTCGCTCTTTAACTGGAAAGTTTTATCATGAGAGCCGTATTCTTCAGCCTTCTGGGCCATAAGCCCCACATTTGGCACACTGCCCATAGTGGCAGGGTCAAAAGCGCCGTTTTCTTTACAAAAATCTATAGTTGCGGTATATAATCCTGCGTAGCACCTGTCCGGTATTACCGCAAGTGTATCCTGTTGTTTGCCCTGTGCATTCCACATCTGGCCTGATGTACGTATCATGGCAGGCATAGATGCATCTACAATAACATCTGACGGAACGTGCAGGTTGGTAATACCTTTATCAGAATTTACCATGGCTATGGCAGGGCCGTTTTGCATAGCGGCATCTAACGCGGCTTTAACCTCGGCTTCCTGAGGTGTACCCTCAATTTTTGCATATACATCGCCAAGCCCGTTGCGGGTATCTACACCCAGCTCACGGAAAAGCCCGTCATATTTTTCAAAAACATCTTTAAAGAATACTTCTACTATAGCGCCGAAGATAATAGGGTCTGAAATCTTCATCATCGTTGCTTTTAAGTGTACCGAGAAGAGGATACCCTGTTGTTTTGCTACTTCAACCTTTGTGGCAATAAACTCCTTAAGTGCGTTTATGCTCATTGCAGAGGTATCTATAACTTCTCCTGCTTTTAGCGGAGTGCTTTGTTTTAATACAGTTATGTTACCATTGTTGTCTGCAAACTCTATCCTTACATCGTCAGCACTCGGCATAGTAGCCGATTTTTCGCTGCCGTAAAAGTCGCCATGATCCATACTCGCTACATGGGTTTTAGACCCTGAAGACCATGCACCCATGCTATGCGGGTGTGCCTTTGCATAATTTTTAACGGCTTTTGGCGCCCTGCGGTCAGAGTTACCTTCACGCAATACAGGGTTTACAGCCGAACCAAGCACTTTTGCATAACGTGCCTTTATGTCTTTTTCTTCTTCATTTTTAGGCTCTTCAGGATAGTTGGGTATAGTATATCCCTGAGACTGTAATTCTTTTATAGCTTCTTTAAGCTGCGGTACAGATGCCGATATATTAGGCAGCTTTATAATGTTAGCTTCCGGTGTTTTGGCAAGCTCACCTAATTCGGCAAGCGCATCGCCAATTTTCTGCTCATCTGTAAGATGGTCAGGGAAGTTGGCAAGTATCCTGCCCGCAAGCGATATGTCGCGTGTTTCTACAGCAATTCCTGCAGGTGCGGTAAACGCTTTAATGATTGGGAGTAATGAATGGGTGGCCAGCATTGGGGCCTCATCAGTTATCGTGTAGATAATTTTTGATGCATCAAACATTTGTTAAAGGTTTTTATTGCGCCTGTATAATGCGCATAATTAACAGAAATAGTTGTTGTTTGTTCGGGTTGCTTAAAATATGTGGTGTAGGGGCAGTATTATTTAGATAAAAGCCTTTAAACCTGCATTAAAAGCAAGGTTCGCAAATATAGGAAAATATAACAAGAATGAGTGATGACAATTTGGCAAAAAAACGTTGTAGTTATTTTATAATTCATAATTTTTGGGGAATGTACTTAGCGGCTTGCAATGCATAAAAATAATAACCCCGGGACATTGCCCGGGGTTATTTAGTTGGATGTATGGATGATTTAGAAAACAGTTTTCTTAGTCACGTTACCTTTATCGGTAGCAATGCTTATTATTAGCATCTGGTCTTTAGCTTCTATCTCCGTTAATGAAACTTCTGTAGCGCTGTTACCTTCTTTGTTTAATAACACCCTGCCGTGAATATCATATACGGTTACCTTTTCTATAACTGTATTTATTGATGAAACGGTAAGCACATTTTTATTGTCATAAACTATAACATCTGTTGCTGTTTGCTCATGCTTATCAGTATCAAGTGCAGCAAACTGGTAGCTAACACTAAACCTTTCATTAAACTGTCCTGCATCTGTAGTAAAGGTATAATCACTTTCGGTAATATCTGTTACTACACCAGTGGTATTGTCGGTAAGGTAAATCTGCTGTCCTTCTGCAAATAATCCGTCTGTATTATTAAGTGCAAAGGTATAGGTACCTGCTGTGGCTGCATTATAGCCTAACGGCACTACATCTGTTGCTGTAAATACTTCACGTGCCTGAATGTTAAGCAGGTTTTCTCCGGCTGTAGAATATACATTCAGCGGCCCGTCGCCAATAAGGGCTTTACCATCCCAGCCGTAATCTATGCCGTTTGTTGTTACATTACTGTATGCTATAGCCATCTGGCTGAAAAGCCCGTTATCATCAGTCAGGTTTAACCAGAAGCGCGAAATATCCACACTGTTATTTTCCTGGTTTGTCCTGAAAAACTGGCCGTTGTTTACATCCCTTCTCATGCTGTTGTTAAACACTACCGAGCCGCCGGTTGCCTGCACAAAGAAGCCCTGTCCAACGTTGATTACCCAGTCTGAAGGGTCTCCCGTAAAGGTGTCAGAACCTGTATCGCCGCCCGGTGCCTGATTTGCTGTATAAGCTGCCATTGTTATGGTTGCATACGTACTTGTGGTTGCACTGGTATCGTTACGCTTGCGGAAGAAATACAGCGCAGATGATTCCTGTAGTGTAGTCTCGTTAGCAGCATAAAAATCATAAATGTTGATTGGCGAAGGGTAGGGGTTACCCACAAGGTTGTAACCATTTGCAGTAACCGACATTTCTACTGCATAATCGCCATTGTTAAGCGTACCTTCAAATGTACCTGTCCATTGCACGCCCGGTGTACCATCTACATAAGCAGGGTGGTTGTTCGGCATACGTATCAGGTAAGAAAGCCCCGGCTCAAAATCGTTCGTCATAGGGTCTATACCTGTATAAATGTCCAGCGTTTCGCTGTAATCGTAAAAACGTGTAGGAACTGTCATTGGTGAAAAATCGTGCAGGTTTTGCCCTTCTACCGGTGCCGACCATAATGTATAATCCAACCTGTACAGTGGAGAGCTTGCTTTTAGTGCCCTTATTTCGCCAATATTGGTAACATCATTTACCTGTATCACATTAGCATTATCTTCTATCATAAAGTTCTCAGCAGCGGCATTATTTACAATCTGGTTTACCACTGTTATAGATGTGCCTGTAGCTACTGTAAATGTACCGCTGTTAACGGTTATGCTTTCAGGAGCAAATTCTCCGTCAGTAGCAGTGTTGTAATCTGTTGCAATTACTACGCCTACTGTATTATCAATCTCTGTTGGTGTTACACCGTCAGCCTTAAATTCTGGTATCCACTTGGCTGTACCATCTACCATAGCCCATGTAACGTCCCCTGTATTAGTAACAGGTATCACATTAGAGTTTGCTGTAATACAGCCATCGGTGTACGCACGAACCCTGTAGTAATATGTTGTAAACTGCTCAAGTCCTGTTACATCAAATGAAGTAACATTATCCACGTCAAGGTTCTGATAACCGGCTACAAAATCGGGTACAAAACCGCCATCAAAATCATGCATACCCAGGTTACCAACATAATCCTGATCAAAAACATCCCACTCTGTTGTAAGTGTTGTAAAGGCATCAGCACCTGTACCTGTAGGGTTTTCTGTAATACCTCCAAAAACGTTGCTTCTTCTTACAAGTGTCCTTTCAGATGTACTGTAGCCGTTAGCCCCAGTCCATGCAGATCCAGGATCGTTTCCTATGCGGCCTATAATATCAACGTAAGAATCAGTAGAGATTTTGAAAAGCGCAACGGCATCATCCCCGTTATAGTTTGCTATGCTCGATGCAATAGCACTGCCTCCATATACAGCCGCACTCGCATTTTTATATACAATGGTAGCGCCATCCTCTAATGTACCTGAAAGCGTTACGTCACCAAAAGTATCATTTGGCGTACTACTACCATTAGAGAACAGCAGTAATTTGTAATCAGACAGGTTTACAGTACTACCTGTACCATTATAAATTTCCAGGTATTTATTATTGCTGCTGCCTTCTATATACTCCGATATAAAAAGGTCTGAGGCATATTCATATCCTCCAAAATCAGGATTTGTACTTACTTCAATAATATATCCGTCGGCATTTTCAACCGGTTCCCAAGTGGCTGTAAAGCCGGTTTTTGTTATTGCTTCACCCGCAGTGGCAACAGGAGCGCTTATTGCAGTTGTTGTAAATTGCTGCTGTGCGCTGTAAACAGTTACGTTATCGGCATTGATAGTATAAGCTTTGTAGTAATAAACCGTACATGGTGCCAAACCTGTTACTGATACACTAAAGTTACCTCCGGCATCTATACCATCTCCAATAATTTGTGTACCTGAACCATTACTGAAGTTATTAACTGTACTGTACTCTACACCATAAGAGGCTATAGCACTACATGCACCCTCGGTGATTTGCGCAGCAAGTGTTGCTGAAACCATTGTAATATCTGTAGCGGCTCCGGCTGTTGCTACCGCAGGTGTATTAATACCATTGGCTGTAGTATTAAGCTCTAAAAATGCAGCCTGATAAGGAGCTTCTCCGGTAATTGTAAGCACATCCGCATAAGCCTGAGCCAAAGCCGGGGTAAATTTTACGTAAACGGTAGTTTCTTCTCCGTTATAATTGGTAATCTGTAATGTTGTAGTATAAGATCCACCTTCTGTAAGCGAAAAGCTGTACCCTTCAAAAGCAGGAATGTTTAGCACTGCATTACTAATGTTGGAGCCGCTAAATGTAAAGTAGTCTTCGCCTTCGCCGTTTAAGCAAATGTCACCAAAATCAAGCATGGCATCAACAAGGGTAAGGTAGGCAAGTGTTTCTGTCTGTACGGTGTTCGAGTTTTCTGATGTACACGAGGCAACCGCCCTGACCCTGTAATAATATTGGGTTGCAGGTGTTAGCCCTGTTACTTCCTGAGATGTACCTGCCACTGCAAGGTTGCTGTACCCTTCTACTAACTGCGAGTGCGAAACTTTAAAGTTATCAAGCTGGTACCTTTGGTTATTGGCAGTAGGCGAGGTTGTTTGTATGCGTATTTTTGAGTTGGCGGTACCATTTGTTATGGTTACCGAATAGGTAACAAAATTATCTGTCAGGGTTATATTGCTGCCCACCTGTGTAAAAGATACACCGTTACTGGCATGCATTACCTGTAATACCGGTACATTACCATTATATACTTTAGCATCAAAAGTAAATGTAGCTACACCTCCGTTACCTGATATATCAATTGTAGGTGTGGTTATCTCTCCGGCACCGCTGCCGTTACTTAACCTTATCTGCCCATTCTCCCTGTAGATTCTTGAGCCTGACCATCCTGATACTGTTGTATAGTTGTTAAGCGTGTTGGTAGCTGCAAGGTCGCTGTCTGTTTCACCTCCTGTAGGAGCGCTAAATGCTGAAAAACTTTCTTCAAGTATAGTAGTTTCAAATTGAGGAGATGTGCCAACATCCAGCCTGTAACCTGTAGCGCCTGTTACAGCATTCCAGTTGGCAGTAAAGCCAGTTTCGGTAACATCTGTAGCTGCTGTTGCCAGCGGAGCGCTTATTACTTCAGTGCTAAACGTTTGCTCATTACCATAGTGTGTACCGGCATTATCTGTCGCATAAGCCCTGTAGTAGTATGTTGTACAGGCATCTAACCCGGTAATTTCCGCAGAATAGTCAGAGCCGGTAAGGTTGCTGCCTGCTACCTGTGTTCCTGTTCCTGTTGTAAATCCCTGTGTAGTACTGTACTCTATACCGTAAGCTGTAATTTCAGAGCAGGCTTCTGTTGCCTGTCCTGCAACCGTTGTTGTAAACTGGCCAACAGCTGTTGCTGTACCTGTAATAACTGTAGCAGGGGTATTAATTCCTGTTGCAGATGCTATATCAAATGTGATAAGCTCTGTAACTGTCCCGCCGTTATTATAGCTTATTAAAATATCTGTTGCACTGTAATCTGTAGCTGACGTTGGTGTAAAGTGTACTTCTATGGTAACTTCTGCACCACTAAAGCTGTTTAGCGTATAAACGCCGTTTGTAAAGCTGTCGCCGTTAAGGCCAAAGCTAAAGCCCTCTAATGGTAAATATCCGCCTGCGCCATCAGGCGTTGCAGAACTTATAGTAAGCGTTGTTGGTGTGTCAAAATTTTCTCCGCTAAATGTTATAAAGCCTGATGCATTTGTATCAGTAAGGCAAACTTCACCAAAAGTGAGGCTGCTGTTTAAAGGCACCAGGTAAGGCTCTGTGGCCTCGCTTGTTGTAGCCGTGGTTACAGGGCCAAAACCTGTTTGCACACCCGAACCGTTTTGTGCATTAACCGCAAAATCATAGCTTGTAGCAGGTGTAAGGCCGCCAACTGTAATGTTTGCCCAGTTAGCAGCGGTAGCCCAAACAGCAGTTGCAGATATGGTACCATCTGTATTCAAAAATCCTGATATTGCACCGCCGTTTATGCTTACGGCATATAAAGTAGCACCATTACCATTAACCGTTACCTGTAATGAAGATGTTGTTGCACCATTTACTGTTGGTGCCAAAGGTGTGGCTGCAAGGGTATAGAATGTAGCGTTGCTACCGTTTGCTGAGCCTCCGACAGCCCTGAAGTTGTATAGTGTGTTAACCGATAGCCCGGTTACTACAGCACTGATGTTTTGAGTTCCTGTAACCGAGGCAGGTGATGCAGAAATGGTTGAACCATATGAAGTTGTTAGACCGTATTGAAAAGAAGCAGCGGTTGCATTACCATTAGTGATACTACCGTTTAAGGTTGCCCCGGTCGAGTTTATAGCAGAGGCTGCGCTTGTTGTAACAGTAGTTGCAAGTCCTGTACCTGAAACGGCTACGTTTTGGGTTGCACTACCCGATGTTAGAGTAACGTTACCCGATTTAGCCCCTGCACTTTGAGGAGTGAAACGCACGTAAACAGGAACATTTGTTATAGTACCCGACCCAAAGCTTATAGCTACTGAAGAAGCGTAACCTGAAGACTGGCTTAAACTTACCTGGAAGTTGGTATTAGGTGCTGATACTGTAACATTAGAGGTAAGGCCGCTACCCGAAACAGTAAAGGAACTGCCTGTGCTGTTAGCACCAACCACTACAGAGCCAAAATTTGATGTAAAGCCAGTAGTATTTACCGACAGTGACTGACCACCCAGTTCAACATTATCTAAATAAACCCTCCTTGATGTAGAAGCGTTTGCAAAAGATTGATAAACACCAAAATAAGAAGATGTTGTATAAGAGTTATCTGTTAGCGTACCGCCGGCAATGGCAGGTGTTGACGCATAAGTAAATCCTGCAGAGGTATAAAGTTGCCATACGCCGCTTGAACTCCTTGTTATCCTGATATTAAGGCCGTTCATTAAAGCTCCTGTAGCATATACTGCTGTAGAAAAATCTCCCACTTTAGTACCTGTACCACTGCCGGTTTTTTTCCAAAGCTCAATTTTATCACCAGAACCATTTGTACCAAGCTTTAAGAAGTATCCGGTCCAGCTGCTGGTTATATTACCTGTTACTGCAGTGTTAGACATTAATATTACTCCGAAGTGATTAGTACTTGATGGATCAAAGTCTGGTGATGCAAGCGAAAACTTCCATTCGCTTACTTCAGTACTTGGTGTAGTTAGTGCAATGTTACCCTGACTTGAATTTGAAGCAAGATAATTACCATCGGTTGCTGCACTACCACCAGGTACTGGTGAAGTTGTTATAACCGAAAAGGCGGAGTCTCCAGACCAAGCCGGGTTTGCTGTAAAGTTTCCATCAGTGAAATCATCAGTCTGCCCCCATGAGACATACGACAGAAAAATGAGTAATACAGTGAAAATTTTTTGATGTAATCTTTTCATCATAAAGGTTTAAATTAATATTTGGATATTTGAGGAAGGTTGGTAATCAACCGGATACAAATATTAACTTCCTGTATTAACTGAGGGTGTTATTTATGTGAAAAGACCGTTACTATACTGTTAAGTAGTTTAATGTTAATAAATTAGATTAAACAATAATAAAATTTGTTAATCGGCAGAAGATTGTTTTATCAATCGCTTATTTTATAAACGATACTGCATCAGTTTAAAATAATTTTATGTGATTGTATAATTTTGCCATCACTAATATTCAATATATAAATACCTTTTGTGTTACCGCTAATGTTAACTGAATTTGCAGCAGTGCCTGATTTTACTTTTTGCCCTACCATATTATACACTTCATATTTATAACTACTGCCGGTTGCATCATCTATATATATAGTACCGTTTGTTACAGTAGGGTAAATAATCAGTTTTTCTTTATCAAATTTATCAGCGTGCAATGCCCACGGATTCTCTGCCTCGGGGCCACCCCATATCTGTGTGGCAAGGTGCGGGTTGTCGATAAACGGATTGCGGTTACCCTGCATTTCCTGTAGTACAGCATTGCGGTTTAGCTCATAAGCACTTACAGGATCTTCGGCATTCCACTCTAAAAATATATCGGGCATATCCATATTATAGGTAGCATCATCAAAACCAACCACAACTGCAAGGCAGCGCGACTGGTAGCGCACATACATATACATCATCATCCTGGCAATATCACCTTTCCATTCGTCGCCGGGGTAAAAATAACTCCCGTTTACCACTGCTGCATTACCGGAGCCTTCGGTAAAACGCTTGTTGCTCCTCATGTTGTTCATATAATAATCTATAGCCCTGAGGTGGTGTGCGTCAGACCCCGGCCCATCAAACTCAAGGTTCGGGTTACCGAGTGAACGCGGGTAAACATGTTCCCTTACCCAAAGGCCTTCGCAGCTCGTGGTGTGGCAGCTAAAGTCTTTATCGCGAGTCCTGTCGTTATCAGGGTCATCATCCGTATCATTATATCCGTAAATAAGAAATACATTTTCCGGATTTTCAGGGTCTAAGTCGGCTAATTTAAGTGCTGTCCACACTTCAGGAGTATATACCAGCTCATTGGTATGTGTATCTGTTATTAAACCTGCCAGTTCATTTTTCAGCGCATTGCCACTTAGTTCAAAGTTTACAGTATTGTAATATTCCGGTATTTGCGCAACTGCACAAAAAGGCAGCAGTAATAAAATAAAAATCCTTTTCATTAATTCCGTTATTTATCGAAGCAGCGAGAAGTGAGCTTTAAACTCCCTGTTACTGCCATCTGATGAAGTATATAATAGTTTAAACCAGTAGTCGGTTGCCGGAAGCTGTTCGCCGTTAAAGCTACCATCCCAGCCATTGGCTCCGGGCTTTACAACCGATACTACCTTGCCATACCTGTCAAAGATATAAATTATCGCATTGTCCTGACCGCTAAGCCCTTTAATGTTCCATGTATCACGAATACCGTCGCCATTCGGGCTAAAGAAACGGGGGTAATCAAGTGCATAAACTTCTAAGACTACCGGGTTACAGCCGTTCTTATCATTAACTATAATTGTATAAAACCCTTCAGTTATTCCTGTAAATACATTATCATCCTGGAAAGGCCCCCCGTTAAGGCTGTACTCATAATCGCCTGAGCCGCCTGTTACATCAACAGTAATCGTTTGCCTGAACTGGAAATCGGTTTCCACTATTGCAGTAGCTACCGCAGGCGATGAAACCCTAACGGTTGCAGCAGCGCTGGATGTACAGCCATTAGCATTGGTTACAGTTACTGTATAATCACCCGGTTCTATAACAATAAGTGTGTTTGTAGTGTTAGGCAATGTTTCGCCATCTTTATTCCATACAAATGTATTGGTGCCTAAAGGCAGTCCTGTGTTTAAGATTATTGCATTATTCTCACCGGTTTCTAAATCACGGCACAGGTAATAAATATCCTCAAGCTCAGGCTCAGGTAATGCAATTACATCTACTATAAATTCGGCTGAAGCAGTACATTCGGCTCCTACCGTATAGCTGATAATAACTGTACCATCTGTAATACTTGTAACAAGTCCGTTTTCATCTACTGTGGCTACATTGTCATTACTGCTTGTCCATATTCCGTCAATAACAAGGTTTTCAAGCTGGGTGGTATCGCCTGCACAGATAATACCATTGCCTGTAATTACACCCGGATCAGGTGCAGGTGCTGGAGGGTTATTAATGGTTATGGGTTCTGAGTCTTCAGTACACCCGGCAGCATTCCTTACGGTTATGATATATGTTCCGGGCACTACATCGGGGAATGTAGCATTAGCCTGATAGGTTAGTCCTGAATCAATACTATAGCTAAAGCCGGGGCCTCTTGGCGAGTTAACCTCAATTTTACCAAATGGGTTTTCACAATCTGGCTGTAATGCTGTAACTACTGGTGCGACAGGGAAAGCAGGCTGCGGTTGTACTGTTTTTGTTACCGGTAACGAAACACAGCCATCAGCATTCTGAACTCTTATAACATAAGAGCCGGGTGCAAGATTTGTGAATTGATTACTTGTTTGATAGGTGGCACCATTATCTATACTATACTGTAAGCTTGCACCTGTAGGTGATGTAACAGTAATACTGCCTGTAGTTGTTGTACAGTCGGGGTTTACTACATCTGCAACGGGTACTCCAGGTGTTTGTGGTGCCGGGTTTATGGTTACAGGTGTAGGATTTGCCGATATACAACCTGCTGCGTTACGCACATATACATTATAAGTTGCAGGAGCCAAACCTGTAAAGGTTGCAGATGATTGATAGTTGATACCGTTTATACTGTATTGTAATCCTGCATCGGTTGGCGACAGTACGGTTATACTGCCCGTACTGCTTCCGCAGGATGGTTGGTTAGCGAGCACTACTGCATCGCCAGGAATATTAGGTACGGTAGTTATAGTGACATTTACCGTTGCCGAAGTACAGCCCGACTGGTTGCGTACTACAAGTTGATATTGGCCTGGTGCAAGATTACTGAATGTGTTATTGTTACTGTAAGTATTGCCATTGTTTATACTGTATTCAAGCCCTGTGCCGACAGGAGAAGTAATAGTGATACTACCAAAAGGATTGGTACATGTAGGGTTGGTTTGCGTATAACCTGCCTGCTGTGGTACAGGCGGTGCGGCGTTAATGGTAGCTGTTGCAGGATTTTCTGATATGCACCCTGCGCTGTTCTTTACCAATACGGTATAGTTGCCGGGGGCAAGCCCGCTAAACACTGTACTGCTTTGGTAATTAATACCGTTTATACTGTAAGTTAAGCCCGTTCCCGTTGGTGCAGTTACCGTTAGGCTTCCAAATGGTGTAGTACAGGTAGGCTGTACAGCCGTTACAACAGCATCAGCAGGTATAGCAGGGGCAGGGGCAATGGTTACCGAGATCGGCTGTGATGTACATCCTTCAGCATTCTGAACCACTAAACCATAGGTATCAGGTGCTAAATCGGTAAATGACGGTTGGTTTTCAAATGTATTTCCACCGTCTATACTGTATAAAGTGCCTGTTCCTGTTGGTGAATTAAAAGTAATGGCTCCGGTTGTATCATCACATCCTAAAGCTGTAACAGAATAGGTTGGCTGTGCTATTCCCGGTGCCGGATTTACCGTAACGCTTAAAGGCGCAGATATACAGCCATCTGTATTTTGTACGGTAACTGAATATGTGTTAGGCGTAAGCCCGCTGAATACAGGTGAGGTTTGATATGCCCCACCGATGCTGTATTGAAGCCCCGTTCCGGTTGGCGATGAAATTGTAATAGTTCCCGTAGCTGTCGTACAGGTAGGCTGCGTTACTGTGGCAACGGCCTGAGCCGGAGTAGCAGGTGCAGGGTTTACCGTTATGCTAACAGGCGCAGAGATACAACCATCTGCATTTTGTACAATTACATTATACGTATTAGGTGTAAGCCCGCTGAATACAGGTGAAGTTTGATATGCCCCGCCGATACTGTATTGCAAGCCCGTTCCGGTTGGAGATGTGATGTTGATGGTTCCCGTAGCTGTCGTACAGGTTGGTTGCGTTACTGTGGCAACGGCCTGAGCCGGAGCAGCAGGCGCAGGGTTTACCGTAACGCTGACAGGCGCAGAGATACATCCGGCTGCATTTTGTACGGTAACGGAATATGTATTAGGCGCAAGCCCGCTGAATACAGGTGAAGTTTGATACGCACCGCCAATGCTGTATTGTAGTCCCGTTCCGGTTGGCGATGTTATGGTTATAGTTCCCGTAGCAGTAGTACAGGTTGGTTGCGTTACCGTAGTAACGGCCTGTGCCGGAGCAACAGGAGCAGGGTTTACTGTAACGCTGACAGGCGCAGAGATACAACCCTGCGCGTTTTGTACCATTACGTTATAAGTATTCGGCGTAAGCCCGCTGAATACAGGCGAAGTTTGATATGCACCGCCAATGCTGTATTGCAAGCCCGTTCCGGTTGGTGATGAAATTGTAATAGTTCCCGTAGCAGTAGTACAGGTTGGCTGCGTTACCGTGGCAACGGCCTGAGCCGGAGCAGCAGGAGCAGGGTTTACTGTAACGCTGACAGGCGCAGAGATACAACCTTGGGCATTTTGTACAGTTACAGAATACGTATTAGGTGCAAGTCCGCTGAATACAGGCGAGCTTTGATATGCCCCACCGATGCTGTATTGCAGTCCAGTTCCGGTTGGCGATGTAATGGTGATGGTTCCCGTAGCAGTAGTACAGGTAGGCTGCGTTACTGTGGCAACGGCCTGTGCCGGAGCAACAGGAGCAGGGTTTACTGTAACGCTGACAGGCGCAGAGATACAACCCTGCGCGTTTTGTACCATTACGTTATAAGTATTCGGCGTAAGCCCGCTGAATACAGGCGAAGTTTGATATGCACCGCCAATGCTGTATTGCAAGCCCGTTCCGGTTGGTGATGAAATTGTAATAGTTCCCGTAGCAGTAGTACAGGTTGGCTGCGTTACCGTGGCAACGGCCTGAGCCGGAGCAGCAGGAGCAGGGTTTACTGTAACGCTGACAGGCGCAGAGATACAACCTTGGGCATTTTGTACAGTTACAGAATACGTATTAGGTGCAAGTCCGCTGAATACAGGCGAGCTTTGATATGCCCCACCGATGCTGTATTGCAGTCCAGTTCCGGTTGGCGATGTAATGGTGATGGTTCCCGTAGCAGTAGTACAGGTAGGCTGCGTTACTGTGGCAACGGCCTGTGCCGGAGCGGCAGGCGCAGGGTTTACCGTAACACTTGCAGGAGTAGAGATACAGCCTTGGGCATTTTGTACAGTTACAGAATACGTATTAGGTGCAAGCCCGCTGAATACAGGCGAAGTTTGATACACCCCGCCGATGCTGTACTGAAGTCCCGTTCCCGTTGGCGATGTAATGGTGATGGTTCCCGTAGCAGTTGTACAGGTTGGCTGTGTAACTGTAGCAACGGCCTGAGCAGGTGTGGCACTATTTATTAATGTTACGTTTACAGGATCTGAAACGCAGCCTGAAAGGTTCTTAACAGTTACCGGATAGGTGCCGGGAGCTAAATTATTGAATGTTGTAGTAAACTGGTAGGTACTGCCATTGATGCTGTACGAAAGCCCAAATTCTAATGGTGATGTTACCGTGATACTTCCTGTAGCAGATGTACATCCCGGCTGTGTAACATTTACCTGTGCGGCATCGGGCGCTTCTGTAATATTAAGCTGCGCGGCATTGCTTATAAGCTCGCAGGTAGTTGAGGTCAGCACACAGTAATACTGGTTTCCGTTAAAGCTGAAAGGCGCGTCCAGCACATTAAGTGTTGCGGCTGTTGCTCCTGAATAGTTAGCGCCATTGGTAACATTTACCCAGTTGCCGGCGCTGTTAAGTACCCGCCATTGGTAGGTATATCCTGTACCCGGGGGCACAACCGTAAAGGATGCATCTTCGTTTTCGCAAATATATTCAGATGCAGGGCCTGTAAAATCAGGTGTTGGTGCACTTACAGGGTTCGCAGTATGCTGGTCAAGGTCTGTACAAAATTCTTCACCATATACAAACCAGTCATTTACATTAAACTGAGCTTTTGGCGCAATCGCATCCGGTTTCCGTATGAGTGTATAACCTCGTCCTGATAACTCACCTGAACCTAATGGTATTTCAACATTATCAATAAGAGTTCCATTTTTAAGCAGCTCAAATTCATCATTTGCATTTATACCATTGGTTAACGGAAAATCGGTAGGAATGCCCGGGCATGCTGTAGTTATCTGTATAGCAACTATAAAAGTGTCTCCCGGCGCTATTGTACCTGTTAGGCTCATATTATAGCTTGGTGGGCCTATGCTAATATCGCCATATCGCAGTAATGTATAACCGTTAAGATTAATGGGGTTTGATGTTGGGTTGTATAATTCTATGGCACCCGGTACTCCGTTATATGCATCATATATTTCTGAAATGTAAACATCGCTTTCACACTCAGACGCTAAAACTGTAAAACTGCCTGCCGTATCGTTACAACCGGAGCCATTAACCACTATCGTTCCTGTAGCAGCACCTTCGGGTACAAGGGCAATCAACTCTGTATCCGATAGTGCGGCAAATGTTGAGGTAATGCCGTCAAAAGTAACCGATGTAGCTTCATTAAATCCGGTTCCTGTTAAGGTAACCAATGTATTTTCGGGCCCAGAGGCAGGTGTGTATGAGGTAATATCAACAGGGCAGAGTGGAGAGGCGGCATTTGAAATAACACCGTTTAAAGTAAAGTCATCCAGCACAACATTACCACTACCCGTTGGGGAGTTATTAAAGCTTACAATTACTGTAACAGTACCTGTAAGGCCTGTTACAGGTGTACTAACAGGTGTATTTCCTGTAGATACCCCTGTTGTGGGTACTGACCCATTACCCACCTGTGTACCATTTATAAACATATTCCATGTTTGGGCTGCCGAAGGTGACCTTTTTCTCCAAAAACTGAAAGAAGTTATGTCTAGCTGCTTACCTGCTGCCACATTAAATGTTAGGGTAAGTTGGGTAGTTGGGGTAGTACCCGCATTTGGTGAAGTTACAGAAAGCGCTATACTGTTAGATGCCCCGTTTACGTTAAGCCAGTTTCCGGTATTGTTGGTCCACGAGGATCCGGAAAGGTTGGGGTTTAAAATATTTGGTGTGCCTGTATAGGGGTTATCGGTTATAACCGTATTGCCAAAGTTATGCTGGTAAACCTGTCCGTAAAAAGTAACAGGCAGCATAAAGGCAAAAAAAAACAAAGCGAATGTGCTTTTTAAAAGTAACGTATTGTTTTTCAATACCATTTTAGTTTGAGTTAAGACTTTATTAACAGGCCAAAATTAAAAGTTTTTGATAGCCGACTTATTATCAAAACATTATTTAACTATCGTTCAAATGTAAATAAATTATTAACTCAACATATATAAAAAGTAAAGCCGCTAAAATTTAGCGGCTTTACTTACATTATAGTTTTTATGTTCTTATTGTTGCCTGTTCACATATACCCATCCGGTTTTAGAATCACTCGCAGTTTCAACAACATAAAAATAAGTTCCTGTAGGCAGTTCATCACCATTGTCTGACTGGCCCATCCACTCATTTATATAATTGCTCCTGCTGTACACTTCTTTACCGTAACGGTTAAATATAGTTACTTTGGTAGCACCTAAACCTGTAAGGTCAAATGTATCGTTATCACCATCATTGTTAGGAGAGATACCTCTTGGTATCATACAGAATGTATGTTCAACACTAAAGGTATAAGTCGCTTCGCAGCCTGCTGCATTTATAACTGTAACAGTAAACTCAAGCGGATACTGTGAAGCATCGATGTTATTGTTAAGGGCATATGCGCTTGCATCAAAGGTTTCTTCGCTGCCAACAACATTATTACCTCTTCTCCAGGTGTAGCTAACTATATCAGAGGCACTGCCTGTAACAGTTGTTTCCAACAGGTAAGTAGTACCAAAAGTGGTTTCGGTACAGCCTTGTACTCCTGTTACTACCGGTGGGGTTGGTATTTCATCAATGATTATAATCTCAGTTTCAGATGTACAGCCATCAGGATTTTGTACTGTTATGGTGTAGCTGCCTGGTGCAAGGTTATCGAAAAAGCGTGTTGGCTGATAAGTTGTACCGCCATCAAGGCTGTAGCTGAATCCTGCTCCTGCAGGGGCAATCACTTCAATCATACCTGTTGTAATAGTACAGGTAGGTTGTGTTTCTAAATAAGTTGCCACTTCTGCGCCTGTAGGCTCGTCGATGATAACATCTGCAGTAGAAGTACATCCGTCAGCATTACGAACAGTTACGGTATAAATATCCGGTGCTAAACCCGTAAATAAAGTACCGCTCTGAAATGTTGTGCCATCTATACTATATGTAAACGAAGGGTCTATAGGTGCTGTAATTTCTATTGTTCCTGTTGCAACAGCACATGTAGGCTGTGTAACAGTTGTTACAGCAACGGCAGGACCGGCAGGAATATTATCTATTACAATATCTGAAGTTACAGACGTACACCCTCCTGCATTCTGCACGGTAACTGTATAAGTTTGTCCCGGTGTTAAGCCGGAGAAAGTAGTTGCCGACTGGAATGTAGTACCATCTATACTATAAGTAAGTCCTGCTCCTGTTGGTGCGGTAACTTCTATAATTCCGGCTGTTGTACAGGTAGGTTGTGTAACTGTTACGGCTGCCATATCCGGTGTTGTTGGTGCTGGCTCAACTACTATACCTGATGTTGATGCAGTACAGTTCATAGAGATCATAACAGTAACAGTGTAAGTACCCGGCGCTACATTAAATATATTGCTCAACTGGAAATCAGTACCATTAATACTGTACATTGTAGTTGCCCCAACAGGTGAGGTAACTTCTATTATTCCTGAAGTTTCGCCGCAGGCAGGGTTAGTAATGGTTACAACAGGTGCATCAGGCAAAACAGGAGCTTCGTTGATGATTATAGCATCTGTAACAGATGTACATCCGCCCGCGTTTTGTACAGTTATAGTATAGCTGCCTTCTGTAAGTCCGCTAAATGTGGTTCCTGTCTGGAAATCAGTTCCGTTAATGCTGTATTCCAGTCCTGCACCCAGTGGGGCTGTAACTTCTATTATACCCGCTGTAGTACATGTAGGCTGTGTAACAGTAGTTGTTGCAACAGCAGGTGCTGTTGGTGTGGCATCAATTGTTATGTTGGCAGTAACCGATGTACAACCGTCTACATTTTGTACGGTTACGGTATATGTTCCTTGGGTAAGTCCGCTAAATGTGGTTCCTGTCTGGAAATCAGTCCCGTTAATGCTGTACTCTAAGCCTGTTCCAAGTGGCGCGGTAACTTCTATAATACCTGCTGTAGTACAGGTTGGCTGCGTTACAGTAGTAGTAGCTACTGCCGGTGTGGCAGGAGCAGCATTAATTGTTATGTTGGCAGTAACCGATGTACAGCCCTCTGCATTTTGTACGGTTACGGTATATGTTCCCTGAGTAAGTCCGCTAAAGGTTGTCCCTGTCTGGAAATCGGTACCGTTTATGCTGTACTCTAAACCTGCTCCTAGTGGCGCAGTAACTTCTATAATACTTGCTGTAGTACAGGTTGGCTGCGTAACTGTAGTTGTGGCTACTGCAGGAGTGGAAACAGGAGTAAGTATTATATCTGTAGTTTCAGAAATACATCCGTCAGCATTCATCACTGTTACGGTATAAGTACCCGCTGCAAGTCCGCTAAAAGTAGTTCCCATCTGGAAATCTGTTCCGTTAATACTGTACTCAAGTCCTGCTCCCAGTGGCGCTGTTACCTGAATTGTACCTGTTGTTGTGGTACAGTTTGGCTGTGTCACGGTAGTTGTTGCTACTGCAGGCGCATTAGGCGCAGGGTCTATAACGATATCCGCAGTTTCAGATGTACATCCGTCTGGGTTCTGTACTGTTACGGTATATGTACCTGCTACAACATTATTAAATGTAGTTCCTGTCTGGAAATCGGTACCGTTAATGCTGTACTCCAAACCTGCCCCAAGTGGTGCGGTTACTGTTATGCTGCCTCCTGTAGTACAGGTAGCCTGTGTAACAGTAGTGGTAGCTACTGCCGGCCCTGCAGGTGCAGGATTAATAATTATGTCAGCCGTTTCAGATGTACAGCCATCTATATGGCTAACAATAATAGTATATGTACCCGGTGCAAGGCCTGAAAATGTTGTGGTAGCCTGAAAATCCATTCCGTCAACGCTATAAGTATATCCTGCTCCAACCGGGGCAGTAACTTCTATAATGCCAGATGTAGTACAGGTTGGCTGTGTTACAACGGTTGTGGCAACGTCAGGAATTACAGGAGCTTCATTAATAACTATTGGTGCTGTTACAGATATACATCCTAAAGCATTTTGTACAGTTACCGTATAAGTACCCTCGGTAAGATTTTCAAATAAAGGGCTTGCCTGGAAATCAGTACCGTTGATACTGTATTCAAGTCCTGTCTCTATTGGGGATGTTATTTCTATACTTCCTGATGCATCTGTACAGTTTGGCTGTATTATTGTAGTAACAGCTATATCCGGCGCAAGTGGCGATGGAGGCACTATAACAGGCATAGTAGATAAACATCCTGCTGAAGACTGAATGTATAGTGTATATGTACCGGGATTAAGTCCGGTAATTGTGGTATTAGCGCTAAAGTCTGTACCGTTAAGGCTAAAAGTTAGATCATCTCCTATAGAAGCTGTAATTTGAATGCTACCGCTGTTTGGTGTACAGGTTGGTGCGGTAGGTATAACTACTGCAACCGGTAGCGGAGAAACGGTTAATTGTGCCGCATCGCTTATAAGCCTACAAGAAGCCGATTCTATTTCGCAATAGTACTGGCTGCCGTTAAGCGACATCATTGCGTCTATTACAGTTAATGTATTTGTGGTAGCTCCTGAAAAGTCAGATCCATCAGTAACGTTAACCCAAACGCCTGATGCGTTAAGTGTTTTCCATTGGTAGGTAAAACCTGTAGGGTTGCTTATCTGAACAGTAAATACTGCCTCTTCGCCTTCGCAAACACTCTGGCTTTCCGGCTGCTGTACTATTACATTAGAAAGCTGAATATTATGTATTCCCAGGTTGGCACAGTCATTAGGCGTAAAAGTCCAGTCAGTGCCGCTATACACACTTGTAGGTGCTTCGGCAGTAGGTGTCCTTATCACAGTATAGCCAGTGTTGTTTGGTGCCCTTGCAATATCTATAACTACACCATTTTTACGAATCCTGAATTCATCATTTGCGTTAATACCTGTATTGATACTTGCCTGTGGCGTATTGGTACAACCCGGGCTATCACCAGTGTTGCTTATTACAAGGTAAGTAGAGAAAGGCGCTATAGAGCCCGGCAGCGTTAAAGTGTTAGAGGGCGCAACATCGCCAATGGTACCATATCTTTCCAGCACGTACTGCCCATTAAAAGTAATGGTGTTAGGAGTTGGGTTGTATAGCTCTATCATACCATAACTACCCGGAGTATGATCATATAATTCTGATATAAATACTTCTGTAGAATTGCCAAGATCAGGGCAGTCTGAAGCTAAGATAGTAAACGAAGAAGTATCTGCCTCGCAGCCATTAGTGGTAATCGTTATAGGGCCGGCAGTTGCATTGTGCGGAACTACAGCTTTTATTAATTCATTTGACACAACCGTAAAGCCCGCTGCAGTAATACCGTTAAAAGAAACGGCTGTTGTGCCTGTGCCTGTTGTAAAACCACTGCCGTTTATGGCTACCACTGTTTCTGCAGGGCCGCTTGCAGGGCTTATAGAGGTTACTGTTGGTGGCACGCACGCATCAGTTACAGTACCGCTAAGGGTAAAGTTATCTAAAGCGAAAGAACCGCTTCCTAAAGGATTTGTAAGCGTAAGCACAACAGTTACAGTGCCTGTAAGCCCTGTTACAGCATTTGTTACGGCTGTAGTGCCTATTGCAGCACCTGTAGAGGGTACAGTACCTGTACCAACTGCAATGCCATTAATGGCCATGCTCCAGTTTTGAGGTCCCACCGGAGAGCGTTGTCTCCAGAAGTTATATGATGCTATACTTAACTCTTTACCCGGTGCTACATCAAATGTAAGCGTCATTGTGGCTCCCGCAGTAGCAGCCGGATGCCCAAGGGCCTGACCTGACTGGCCTGTGTAACTTACCCAGATACCTAAATTATTTGTCCATGCAGAATTTGAGATATCCGGACTTGAAACTGTTGGCGCAACTGTATACGGATAGCTTGTTATTGGCGTGGCGCCAAAATCGTGCTGGTAAATTTGTGCAGTAGCGCTAAGGCACAACATGAGCATGAGTGCCTGCAACAATCCCGATAATTTTAGTCGCGATGTAGTTTTTTTCATAGATGATTCTTTTTTGTTTACTATTGCTGAAAATGCCGCGCAAGTTACAAGAACAAATTAATAAGTTTATTATGACAGTCTTATTTTATTGTTATGTATTTTGCGGAACCTATTATATTGGGGCTAAAGTACCACATTAAAAGCCAAAATTGTGATAAAGAAAACATTATGAAAGCATAAAGTTTTGTAAAAGACTATGTTAAGTATCTTAAAATCAAACAAATAAAAAACGGGAGGCATGCCTCCCGTTCCTTTTAGAATTTATGTTGTAAAGCAATTACTTTATAACTACTTTTTTAGTAACAACATTTTCACCAGATGTTATAACCACCATGTAAATACCCTGTACGGCATTTTCCATTTTAAGGCTTTCCCTTCCGGTAATTTTTTTAGAAAGTACCTGTTTGCCAAGTGCATCAAATACAGTTACATCAGCATTAGCTTCTGTAGACGGAAGCTCTACCATAAACTCACCATTGTTAGGGTTTGGATAAAGCATTACTTCTGAAGAACCTGCACTAAAGTTGTTTTCTTTGGCATCTTTAGTATCTTCTGCAGGAAGCATAGCCTGCCTTGCTGAAGAACCAGAGTAGCAATCCCACGCGATATCATCTATGATAGTCCTGTTGCCGCTGTTCTCTATCTCTATAGTAACATCACCTGTTACATTTATTACTTCAGAGAACTGGGTAGGAGTAGTGCTTGATACTGTAATATCGCCACCAAACTGAACACCATTTACAAATACTTTAAGTGTAGAGTTGTTGCTGAATACCCTTGCATAGTTAAATGTAAGTGTACCGATACCGCCTGATACAGGAGTTACGTTAGTTAAAGAACCAACCCTTACACAGATAGCATCATCTGTTAGGTTTTGATCCGTCCTTGCATCTGTAGCAGTCCAAACAACACCATTGTCACCAGTCCAGGTGCGTGTAGTATAGTTGCTCTGGTTTGTACCCATGTTGCTGAAAGATTCAGAACCACCAATACAAGGCGCTTCAGTAGTCTGGATTTCATCCTCAATGCTTGTTACAGAATATACCGGTCCGCCAAAGCAGTCAACAGAGTTGTAAGTATAGATGTAAATAGGGTAAGCAGTTGAAGCAGCAAGGTCAGCTACAGAGAAGCTTGCGCTGCTACCTGAATATACTACAGTAGCATCTCCAAGAGTACTTCCGGCAGTATAAGTAGTACCATCTACAGGAGTACCAACAGTTGTACCTGATATAAGTACTAAAGCAAGATATCCGTCAGCGGCAGAGTTACCTGTAACAGTTACATCAGCAGATGTATCAGTAACATTAGCATAGTCTACAGATCCGTCAGCATCTGGAGCAACACAGGCAACCTGTGCAGTAGCGTTAAGGTTAACAACACAGTTAGACTCGTCAGCATCGTCACTTACTATTGTAAGTGTAGCGGCATATACGGCAGCAGCAGCGCTGTTAAACCTTACAGTAACATCCTGAGTTCCCTGAGGGGCTATTACAAAAGTTGAGTCTATCGGGCTAACTACAGAATAAGTACTGTCGCTAACAATTAGGTCGCTAATAGTAAGGTCTAAAGCGCCCCTGTTTTGTATAGTAAAAGTACGCTCGTTATCTACACCTGCAAGTACGTTACCAAACTCCAGGTTAAAGCTGCCACACTGCTGTGCAGAAAGGTTGCTGTCAAGAAGTTGTATTTCCTGAGTAGTTGGTACCTGGTAGCAGTTCCATACCACGTCATCAATAATAGTCCTGTTACCGCTGTTTTCTATTTCTACAGTAACATCTCCGGCTACATCGACAACAACTGAATATTCAGAAGGTGTAGTTTCAGAAACTGTAACATCAGAACCGTACTGAACACCGTTTACGAATACTTTAAGTGTAGAGTTACCTGTAAATACCCTTGCATAGCTAAAAGTAAGCGTACCTATACCACCGGTTACAGGTGTAGTGTTAGTAAGAGAACCTGTCCTAATAGCAATAGCATCGCCGTTAAGTTCCTGGTCTGTCCTTGCATCAGTAGCTTCCCACTCAACGCCGTTGTCGCCTGTCCATGTCCTTACAGCATAGCTGCTAAGGTTGCTTCCCATGTTAGAGAACGTTTCGTTAGCGCCAATACATGGAGCAACAGGAGTAGTAAATCCGATTATTGCAGGGTTAGCAGCATAAAGCGGGCCACCTGTACAGTCAACATTGTTGAAAGGGAAAACAAACACATTGTAGTCGCTGTCCTCTTCAAGGCCAGATAGCGTAAATTCAGCAGCAGCACCCACATAAGCTACAACACCTCCACCAAGTGTATCGTTAACCGCATAGTTAACAGTATCTGAAGGGTTAGCAGTAAGAGAGCTGTTAAAGCTGATTACAGCAAGATAGTTATCGGCTACAGTACCTGTTACAGTAATATCAGCAGATGCAGCAGTAACGTTAGTTGCATCTATCTCGTCAGTTTCAGCAGGGGCAACACATGCACCAAGAGCTGTACCGGTAAGGTTAACTACACACTCAGCCTCGTTGGCATCATTGCTTGCAATTGTAAGCGTAGCCGGTTTTTGGCCTGCTGTAGTACCTTCAAAACGAACAAGTACTATAGAGGAATTGGATGGAGCAACAGAGAATGAACCTGTTGGAGAAACAACTGAATAGTTGATGGTATCACTTAGTGTAAGGCTGCTTACATTCAGGTTTTGTGTACCTGTGTTTTTGATGTAGAATATAGCATCACTGTAAGAGTTTACCGGGTGAGAACCAAAGTTTACAGTAAGGCTGTCGCAGTCAAAGTTATTGTTGCCTGCATCGGCTATCTGTAGTTCAGGTGCAGAGATAGCAGAGTAGCAGTTCCACTGTACGTTGTCAATCACAGTCCTGTTACCGCTGTTTTGAAGCTCTATAACAACATTGCCAGAAACATTTACTACCTGGGTAAAAGTAGTTGGAGTCTCTGAAGAAACAGTAATATTACCACCATACTGAACACCGTTTACAAAAAGTTTTAAAGTTGAGTTTCCTGAAAAAACCCTTTTATAGTCGAAACTGATAGTACCTACACCACCTGTAACTGTAGAGGTAGTTTTTACAGTACCTGTGCGCACTGCAATTGCCTTACCTGTAAGAGTCTGGTCGGTCCTTGCATCAGTAGCCTGCCATGCAACGCCGTTATCACCTGTCCAGGTGCGTGTAGCGTAGTTTGTTGCGGCAGTACCAATGTTAGTAAATGATTCTGAACCGCCACCTGTACATTCTACAATGGCAGAAGATGCCCCGAAAATTCCCGTTATGGTATTCAGGTTACCAAAAGAAAGCCCGGTAATACCAGCAAAGGCAAGGGCTATTAATAATCTTTTTTTAAACATAATAATTAAGATTAAAGAGTTGGATAAATAGTTGTTTTAAAGCATTTTATACCTGCAGGGTTTGTTGCTTTAGTATCCAAAATTAATCTTAAAGCCATTTACTAAAACGTTTTTTTAGCTAAGAATTTATTATGTTAATGTTACTAAAAAACTGATTATTAACTATTTAATAAATATTAATTAGCTTCTTAACTACTTTATTACGCCAGTATTAATAATTGTTAATTAAAAAAAGCAGCGACCAATATTTGAGGTCGCTGCTACTGTTTTTTATGTTTGTAAAAGTTTATTGCTTAATAAACTTTACGGCCTGTATATCATTTACTATAATAGTATAAATGCCTGAAGGCAATTCTTTTACAGATAAAGGTTCTCCCTGTGCTATTGTTACTGTTTTAACCATTTGCCCTAAAGCATTATAAATAGTGCCCTGAACATTATTAGTTCCTGTGCCCGCTAAGTAAATATTATCAGTCGCCGGATTAGGATATAAATACGCCATTTGCTTTTCAGGATTTTCTATGCCCATTGTTCCCGTAGCCATTTTAGCTAAAAAAGGATAGTACTGCCCGGTAACAGATGTGTGGGTTAAGCTCCCGAATGTTATATCGCCAAAAGCCATACCTGCTATATACAGGTCACCGTTATTGTTTACAGAAACTGCATCTGCGCGGTTAAACCCGTCTCCTGTTGCCGTAACGGCTCTAACTATGTCTCCGTCGGGGTTGTATTGCAGTACAATTACATCCCTTCCTGTAGTGCCGCTATTGGTAGTTATACCATTACCCCAATTAATATCCATAGCGGTAGAACCTGAAAAATAAACATTGCCCTGACTGTCTATATCCAGAAAATTTCTGTTTCCGGGTATCGCTATGCCACTGCCCGGCACTTCACGCACCCACACAAAGTTACCCTGTGCATCAAGCCTTGCAACAAAAAAGTCGTCAAAGCCCGATATTGGCCCTTCTGACTGTATATCATCAAACATTGTATTTGTGAACAGGTTACCGCTGAAATATACCTCGTCAGGCGATTTTGCCACTATCTGCATTGCGGGACAGGTAATATCTTCTAAGAACTTTACCCATTGGTAAACACCTGCGTTGGAATATTTGGCGATATAGGTATCATAAGCAAATCCTGAATCTTCAGTGACACCTGCAAAAGTAGCATTAAAGTTGCTGCAGGAGCCGGCGCTGTATATGTTGCCTTCGCTGTCAACACTTAAAGAAGTTATCCTGCCTACATTTAACTGCTCTATTGTGTAAAGGAAATTATTAAATTTTGAGTACACTGATATATAGGAATTCATGAAGTTGCCATATCCTATATATATGGTGTCGTTTTCATCAACTGCAATTGCACTGAATTCATTCACATCGCTGCCTTCTGTTTCGTTCAGCTCAATAGGTTCATACCATACTAAATCTCCTGACGCATTAAACTTAGCCAGCAGCCATTTTTCTCCGCTGGTTGCCGTCAGCGTTACATCATCTATCGTTATGGTTTCTATATAGCTCAATGCTATTATAGTATTGCCCTCAGAATCTGCCGCTATGCAGTGAGAAGCAGCCTTGCCTGTAATTTCTTTAATGAATGAAGGCTCGCCATCGGCAGTATATTTTATAAAATGGAGTTTGCCCATTATACTGTTATAAGGCACAGCATCATCTTTAAACCCTAGAAAATAAACATTGCCCTGTGCATCGGTAGTGGTAGAGTAGCCCACCATTTGAGAGTTCATATTGAAGTTAATCGTTGGGGCTTTTACCCAGGCTGCGTCCTGGCTATATACTGTTACCCCAGAAAGTAATATTAGTGCTAAAGAAGTAATGTTTTTCATGATACTATTTTACTTCAAAAGTATAACGGTATTGCTGATGATGTAGTAGCTCTTTATTATTTGCAACCTGATAATTAGTAAACAGGGATTGTGAATGAGTATTTGTTATGAGTAGGCAGGGTAATAAGTAAAAAAAAAGTAAAAAATTCAGTCAGAAACAGTCAGAAACTGACAGTAAATGTATAAAAAATTCCATTTGCGCGCCGCCATAAAATAGAAAAAGCCCTGTAAAACAGGGCTGTCAGGTAGTGATCGCGACAGGATTCGAACCTGTGACCGCCTGCTTAGAAGGCAGGTGCTCTATCCAGCTGAGCTACGCGACCCTAATACGTTACACGCATTAAAAATAAATCCCGCCTTAAGCGGGATATGCAACTTGTCGGGGTGGCAGGATTCGAACCTGCGACCTCCTGGTCCCAAACCAGGCGCGATGACCGGGCTACGCTACACCCCGAAAGAAGCGGAGAGACAGGGATTCGAACCCTGGCGACGATTGCTCGCCGACAGATTAGCAATCTGCTCCGTTACCACTCCGGCACCTCTCCTTAAGCATCAAGGCTTAGCCTTTTTGCGGTTGCAAATGTAACTTTTTTATTCTAATAAGTGCAACAATTATGGTAAGTTTTTTTAATTTTTTTGCAACGTAAATTTAAAGTGTTTAACACTCAATATACTACATATATTTTATTTTAAGCATTTCAGGAAGTTTTTAAAATACACTTCAGGAAAATATTCCTTTTTCGTTGTTTCGCTGTCAATTTCAGAGCGTACAGGGTAGTCAACCGTTTCTGTAGTATATTTAACTCTTATAAATGTAATGCTGGCCGACTCAAGATCTTCTATAGAGCCTTTTGTAAACAGGAAGGTACCCGACAGCACGCGGATGTTATTTTTTTCGGCAGCATCATATATCAGCCCTGCACAATTATTATCAATAGCGCTTATAAAAGTTACAACCTTACCGTTAGTTAGCTGCACATATATCTTTGAGTTTTTATCGAGGCAGTACAGTTTAGGGAAATCCTTACTTTTTGCAAGCAACTGAAAGTTAAGCAACGGTGTACCGCCACTGTTGGTAAGCGAAAAGAACATGAACTGTGCACTGCCGCCAAACACTTTTTCATACATCAGGTATTCGCGGGTGGTTTTAAGTTCTGTGCCGTCTTCAGTATTTTCTACAGTAAACTCGCAATCCTTGTTATCTGTCTGGGCAGTTGCGTTAATTGTATAAGTAATAAGCAGTAAAAGCAGTAGCAGTTTCTTCATTATTAAATTTTGCTGCAAAGTAACACAATTTTATCATTATTAAGATTAGTGGTAAAGAAAGCATACCTGTCGCCACCATCTTTAAGTTTCCATTTCTTTCGCAGTTCAGCCACTGCGACAGGAAAGTTCCGGGTAGTAATGTTGAGTTTTTGACCTTCAAGGCTCTTCATCTCTTTTTTACCATAGGGCAGCACTCCATCAATTATAAACCGCCTCCCGGGGAAATCAATTAACTTATCAGAGGTAAAAAGCTGGGTATGTTTATGCAGCTTATTAATCTCAAAATGTTTACCAACAGCATCAAAAGCCCCTGATTTCATAACGGCACTATTGGGCTCATAAAGATGTTGCTGTGGCAGGCTGTAACTGGCAATACCATCATCATTATGCATTACATTAAAAACTTCATTACCCTCTTTTCTAATATTGATGGTCTCGGCCATTATATTTCCGGCATAACCTTTTTCAAGTATCCAGAGTAATTCTTTTACTTCATTGTCAAGTGCAATAATATGTATTTGCTTTACGCTGTGCAGTTCGTTAAGCCCGGCAGTAATATCAAGCAGCGGTGCTGTTTTAATTATAATATTTTTGCTGTAGCTGAAATAAAAATCAAGCAACTCCGGCACGTTGGGCAGGCAGTCTTTCAGCAAAAAGACTTTACCTTTTATGTCATTCCTTCTTGATGGATCAATATAAATGTAATCCCACTGCTGGTTCAGCATTTTTAATGTTTCGGTACTGTCGCCGGGTATGCATTGTATATTATCGGCTCCCAGCATTTTAAAATTATGCTGTGCTATTGCAGAGAGCTCCAGGCTCATTTCGCAGTGTACAACTTTCTCAAAGTTTTTGGAAAAGTAAAAATCATCTATGCCGAACCCACCGGTTAAATCTATAAGGCTGTCGCCGCTTACAAGAGAGGCTTTATACTGTGCCGCCTTTTCTGAAGAGGTCTGCTCTACTGAAACTTTGGTCGGATATATGATATGGTCTGTATTGAACCAAAACGGCAGCTTGTCTTTTGCTTTTTGTCGTGCTGCAACCTGGTTGAGAACTTCTGCCCACTCTAAATAAGGGAATGGGTTCTTTTGCAGGGCAAGCACTGTTACATCTGAGGTTGTATTTTCTCTTATAAAACGTTGTACTTCCGGTTCGAGTAATTTCGGGTTCAAATTACAGGTCTTTAGTTAACATTTTCACGACACGGTTATGCGGAAAAAACTCTTTCGCAATAACTTTTAATACGGTATAAAGCGGTACGGCAACTATCATCCCCAATATACCGAAAACAAAACCGCTTGCCAGTATAACAAGGAATATTTCCAGCGGGTGCGAGTTTACACTGTTCGAGAAGATAAGCGGTGCGCTCACATTGTTATCTATTACCTGTGCTATGCTGTAACCTATAACTACATAAAGGGTCGTAGAGAGCATTTCGCCCTGCGTTTCGGGCCCCATAAGCCCAAGCATGGTTAATACTATTACCAGCGCGGTAGCAATAAGCGGCCCTACATAAGGTATAATATTAAGGAAGGCAGTTATAAATGCAATTATAAATGCATTTTCTACACCAAAAATAAGCAGCACTATAAGGTATAATACGAACAATATGCCCATTTGCAGTATAAGCCCAATAAAATAGCGGCTAAGCAAGTAGTCAATTTTGCGCAGTGAACTTAAAATCCTGTCGGCGTGATCCATGGGTAAAAGCTTTCTGAAGCCTTTATCCATCTGCTTGTAATCTTTAAGGAAGAAAAATGTGATAAAAAGTACAGAAGCAAAGCCGATACCAAACCCGCTTAATATGCCCAGAAGTGAGTTAATAAATTCAGGGATGAAATTAAAATTCAGCTTAGATGTAAGGTTAGAATCACTAATTATTTTTTGGGTATCAATGTCATATCCGGAAAAATAATCGTTAACCTGGTTTACAAGGTTAACTACATCCTGCTCAAGTTTTGCAGTATCTAATAAAGAAAGGTTTTCACTCTGAGAAATAATGAGCGGCACAAACAACATAATAAACCCTGCCATGAGCAGTATAAAAAATGCAAGCGTGGTTATAACAGCCGCAATATGCGGAAATTTAAGCTTCCGCTTAAGAAAGCCAACAATAGGGCTGGCAATCATGGTAACAATAAGTGCAATAAACAGGTATATTAGTACTGCTTTTATCTTAAATAAGAACATGAGCAGTATATAAACACCCAATGCTATGGCCAGCGCCCTTAGTATTCCGTTTGCAATAGTTTTAGAGGTTATCATGTAGTTGCATTTTGTACCGAATGTAAAAAAAATATTGCTAAAACGCAGGGCATTAATACAAGATTAAGAAAAGTAAAACCTGAAGAGCAGTTTTTTGGTTAAGCTAACCCTTTTGCAAATCAGTTATTAAAAGCGTAGTTGACAATATTAGCACCCATTTTTAAAGCTTTTTCGCGTACTTCTTTCGGGTCGTTGTGCACTTCCTGGTCTTCCCATCCGTCGCCAAGGTCGGTTTCGAGGGTGTAGAGCAATACCAGCCTGCCTTCAATAAAAATACCCCATGCCTGTGGTGTTTTGTTATCGTGCTCGTGTATTTTGGGTAACCCTTTCGGAAAGGAGAAAGGCCCCTTAAAAATTTCATGGCTTGCAGGAACCTGTACCAGTTCTTTATCGGGGAATATCTTTTTTATCTCGCGGCGAATGTACTGGTCCATACCGTAGTTATCATCAATATGTAGAAAACCACCCGAAGTAAGGTAATTCCGCAGGTTTACCACATCATTATCATTAAACACCACATTGCCATGCCCTGTCATGTGTACGAAAGGATAAGAGAACAGCTCAGGGCTGCCGGCTTCTACCGTTGCCGTGCGGCTGTTGAGCTTTGTATTTATATTCTGGTTGCAGAATTTTGCTAGGTTTGGCAGCGAGGTTGGGTTGCCATACCAGTCGCCCCCGCCGGAGTATTTGAGAACGGCAATTTCCTGAGCCATTGCAAACGCAGGTATCAGGATTAGTATATAG
>NZ_JAMWYY010000029.1 GCF_024305175.1 Flavobacterium sp. | reverse complement strand
AGTGTGTATAAGAGACAGATACTGTTGTAAACCAATGGGAGGAACTTACATTTGATTTCTCTTCGCAAATCGGCTTTTTTGCAGAACCTTTTGACCAGGTTGTTGTATTCCCTGATTTTTCCGGAAACCCAAGAACGTATGGTACAATCGCTTATTTTGACAACATCACCTTTGGTGTAGATGAAGTAATGGATGATGTACCTATGACTGCCGCACCAGACCCTACCCTGCCACAGGAGCAAGTAATATCATTATTCAGCGGTGTGTACAACAACGTTCCTGTAGATACCTGGCTTACCCCTTGGTCTTCTGCTGCTTTACAGGATGTACAGATAGCAGGGAACGATACTAAAAAATATGTAAACCTGAATTTTGCAGGAATAGAGACTATTGCCCAGCAAATAGATATTACCGGCATGACGCATTTTAATTTTAATGCATGGTCGGCTGATTTTACACAGTTACGTGTTAAGCTGGTAGATTTTGGCGCTGATGCTGCTTTTGGTGGTGGTGACGATACAGAGCATGAAATTATGTTTGATGCACCAGAGCAAAGCACATGGCTTACCTACAACATAAACCTTGATGATTTTGTTAACCTTATTAACCGCGACCACATTTCTCAGCTTATCCTTTCAAGCAACGGTACATCTACTGTGTATATAGATAATGTATACTTTAGTAATGAAACGGTTGTGGTTGAAGAGCCGATGACTGCCGCACCAGACCCTACCCTGCCACAAAACCAGGTAATATCACTATTCAGCGGCGTATATGATAACGTTCCTGTAGATACATGGCTAACACCGTGGTCGGCTGCTACACTTGAAGACATCCAGATAGAAGGCAATGACACTAAAAAGTATGTGAACCTTAACTTTGCAGGTGTAGAGACTATTGCACAGCAGATAGATATAAACGATATGATGCATTTCAACTTCAATGCATGGTCGGCAGACTTTACACAACTACGTGTTAAACTGGTAGATTTCGGCGCTGACGCTGCTTTTGGTGGTGGTGACGATACCGAGCACGAGCTTACATTTGATGCACCTGAACAAAATGCATGGCTTACCTATAACATCAACCTTGATGATTTTGTAAATCTTGTTAACCGCGACCATATTGCACAGCTTATTTTTTCAAGCAATGGTACATCTACAGTATATATAGATAATGTGTACTTCAGCACTACAGAAGTATCTTCTGCAGATACTTTTACTAACAATGCTTTTGTAGTTTACCCTAACCCTGCTACAGATATAGTTGCTGTAAAAGGTAATACAGTTATAGATGCTATAACCATTTACAACACTTTAGGCCAGCAGGTTATGCAAAGTAACCCTAAAGCTGAAACAGCTGTATTAAATGTAGCATCACTAAAAAGCGGTGTTTATATCATCAGCACCACGTCAGGCAAAGCTGTTTCTACTCAAAAATTCATAAAGCAGTAATACATACGCAATTCTTTTTCATAGAGCCACCCTTAACGGGTGGCTTTTTTATTATACATAAACTAATCAAAAACAGAACATTACAATCTTTAATCAAAAAAAATGCAATATTTTTACAGCCGCGTGCAACCATTTTAAAACATGGCTCGTCTATGCTAATAGAAGTCGGTTATAAAATATGAAGCCGCCTTTGCAACAACCAATTAAAAACAGCATTGTGAAAGTAATAGCCTTACATGAGCAGGAACGCGATATCATTCGCCAGGCAGCCGAAAACAACCGGCATGCCCAGCAAAAGATATACAACAAGTATGCTCCTAAAATGCTTGGCGTTTGCAGGCAGTATATAAAAGACCTGCACCAGGCGGAAGATATTATGATTACTGCTTTTATGAAGGTTTTTACCAACCTGCGCAACTTTGAGCACAAAGGCAGCTTTGAAGGATGGATAAGGAGGATAATGGTGAATGAATGTATATCGTGCCTTAGGGTACAAAAAAAGACAGGCTTTCTGGAAGATGAGTTTTATGTAGAGGACACGTTTAATAACATTGAGAGCCACTTTTCTGTAGAGGATATACAAACGCTGATAGATAACCTTCCGGATGGCTACAAAATGGTTTTTAACCTTTATGCAATAGAGGGTTACAAGCACCAGGAAATTGCAGAGATGCTGGGTATCAGCGAGGGGACTTCTAAATCGCAACTGTCGCATGCACGCAAAATGCTTCAGGAGCAGGTTAACAAATTTAAGAATTATGAAAATGGAACCGAATAGTAAATTAGAACAACAGATAAAAGAGAAGCTTGCAGAGCGCACCATACAGCCCCGCCCTATGGCATGGGACAGGCTTGATGCCATGCTTACGGTTGCCGAAGAGAAACAGGCAGCCCCGGCAGAACTTAAAAAGAAGCCGAGGAGGGACTGGCTATGGGCTGCAGCAGTTTGTTCAGGCTTTTTAATGATGGGGGCAGTAATGCTTAATGCTGAAAAAGAAAACAAAGGCAACATTATAATAAATGAAGAAGACACCTTTGTAGCCACGCCACAACCTACCGACTCAACACACAGCAGCACGCCAAACAGCGCTTCAGGCAGCCATGAGAATAAAAATACAGGTGTATCGGTTACCGCTAATGAGGAAAGCCCGGCAACTGCAAATCCTTACAATAGTACACCACAAGCAACTGCAAAAGCTACGCAACCTGTAGCCGGAACAAATACTGCTAACAGCAGCAAAACAAGCAGTACAAGCCTGGCTCTTGCCAGTAGCACTTCAGCAGGCACTAAGCCTTCAGCTCCTGTAAGCAATACTGCCACAGCGGCCGCAGCAACACCCGAACAAGCATCCGGTATATCTGTAAGCGCAAGTAAACTGCTGGCATCTGTAGAAGGCGACAGCAACAGCGGTATAAGCAATGCAGGTGCAGCTAAAACATCTGTAAAGGTAGATTCTAAATCCCTGCTCTCATCTGTGGAGGGTGAACTTAACGAAAGTTTCAGGAGCAAAGTGCTTAACTCAGCCATAAAAAATTACAATGCCGTAAAAACTTCTGTAGCAAACAGGAATTATCAGTAAAAAACACTAATACATATTTAAATCATCAAAAACATGAAAACAGTTACTTTTTATGTTGTGGCAGTGCTATGCCTGCTTGCAACAAAGCTAAATGCGCAAACTTTTAATGAAAAGGTAGAGGAGATCTCTAAAAACATTGAGAACATTACCAAGCAGGAAAAAGACTCGCTTAAAGTTGAAGTTGATAAAGTAAACAATATGCTTATCAACAACGAAATTACACAGGAAGAAGCTAATAAGCGCAAGCAGGAGTTTGCCGATAAACGTGCAAACAATATAGAAACCCGTATTGCTGCCGAAGAAGAGAAGCTAAGCCAGCTTGTAAAAGATAAAGTTGACGGAAAAATAGAAGACGATAAAAAAGAGTTTACCATAAAATTCGGCAATAAAAAAGATACTGCAGCGGTTAAAGATTATGCTTACAGGCGCACTACCTCTCAGTTTGTTTTTGCACTTGGTGTAAACAGGCTGGTTACTGACGGCGAAATTGATAATGATGGCTACAAGTGGCGTTCAGATTTTTATGAGTGGGGTATCAGCTGGAACACAAGGCTGTTAAAAACAAACAACCTTTTGCATTTAAAATACGGCCTTTCGCTACAATACAACAACCTGCGCCCGGACAACAACATGATGTTTGACAACGTAGATGGCAAAACCATTCTTGTAGATGCCGGCAGAGAACTTGATGTGGCACGCCTTAGGTATGTAAACCTTGTTATCCCTGCACACCTTGAGTTTGATTTTACCAAAAAAAGGGTAACAGGCGATAAAATGTATTTCCCGTCACACAAAAGTTTCCGTTTGGGTATAGGTGGCTACACAGGCTTTAATGTAAAAGAAAAACAAATACTTAAATATAAGGATGACGGCAATAAAGTAAAACATAAAGAAAAAGGCGATTTTAACGTAAGCGACTTTGTATATGGTGTGAGTGCCTACGTGGGTTATGGCGAGTTTAGCCTGTATGCCAAATATGATTTACAACCGGTATTTGCAAATAATGAAATTGATCAGAATAATTTGTCTCTTGGCATAAGATTTGATTTCAATTAAGAGTTAAGGGTTAGTTTTGTACTTTTGTTAAAAGGTGTTCTCATGATCTCAGGGAACGCCTTTTTTTATGTATTACCACTAAGCATTAAACACATAACAATTAGGCTAAGTTTAAGATAACCTAAACATGCATTTGGCAAAGCAAAAGTACCTTTGAGTATAAACCCGTTGCTATGGATAATTATACCATAACATTTGTATATAACGGCGATTTTGACCTGCCGAATGATAAGGAAGAGTGCTTTGCAAAAGTGCCGGGAATGGTGCTTGATAAGCTCCGCAATAAAGAATTTGAGCTGGTAGATTTTAATTTCAGCCAAAATTATGATGAAGCGCAGGCAGGCCATTATATAGCCGACCCATCATTGCACCGTTGCGTGATGGAAATTGTAACAGCGCTTAGCCTTAAGCACCTGCAAAGCCGGGAAGCGATATATAATAAATGCCTTGAAGATCTTGAAAACGGGCAACTGCACCTGGGTTGCGCTTACGAAAACGACAACCCGAATAGGGATATGCTGCAAAGCATTATAAAATTTGTAAACAACAGCCGCAAGGCAGCATGCATACCAGTGGCAACTGCTGCTAAACGACAGAACTGATATAATATCAATTCTCCCCGTTTAAGCAATAATACTTTACCGGTACATGGTAAAACTTTGTATTTTTGCTGTTTTACCATTAAACTGCTTAAGCCTTGATAACCAAAAACACCATAGATGCCGTATTTGAAACTGCCCGGGTGGAAGAGGTTATAGGCGATTTTGTACAGTTAAAACGCTCGGGCACCAACCTTAAAGGGTTAAGCCCCTTTACGCATGAAAAGTCGCCCTCGTTCATGGTATCGCCCGTAAAGCAGATATGGAAGGATTTTAGTAGTGGAAAAGGTGGGAACGCCGTGGCCTTTCTTATGGAGCATGAGCATTTCTCTTACCCTGAAGCCATACGCTATCTTGCCAAAAAATACAATATTGAAATTGAAGAAACCGAACAGTCTGACGCCGAAAAAGAGCAGGCTAACGAGAAGGAAAGCATGTACCTGGTTTCTGAATTTGCACAAAAGTATTTCCATAACACCATGCTTACTACAGATGAGGGGCAGAGCATTGGCTACAGCTACTTTAAAGAACGCGGTTTTACCGGAGATACCATAAAAAAGTTTGGGCTTGGCTATTCGCCGGAGGTTTGGGATGCCTTTACCAAAGAAGCACTTGGCAAAGGCTATAAGCTGGAGTACCTCGAAAAAACAGGCTTAACCATTCCGCGTGAAGACGGCCGCCATGTAGACAGGTTCAGGGGCAGGGTAATGTTCCCAATACAAAGTATGTCGGGCCGCGTGCTGGGCTTTGGCGGGCGTATACTGGGTAATGATAAAAAAGCGGCAAAATACCTTAACAGCCCCGAAAGCGATATTTACCATAAAAGCAAAGTACTGTATGGCATATATCATGCTAAGCAGGCTATTGCCAAACAGGACAACTGCTACCTGGTAGAAGGCTATACCGATGTTATACAAATGCACCAGGCAGGTATAGAAAACGTTGTGGCCTCATCGGGAACGGCTTTAACACCCGACCAGATAAGGCTTATTAACAGGCTAACAAAAAACATTACAGTACTTTTTGACGGCGATGCGGCAGGATTAAGGGCATCCATACGCGGTATTGACCTTATACTGGAGGAAGGCATGAACGTTAAGGTATGTACTTTTCCTGAAGGCGAAGACCCTGACAGCTTTGCAAAGAAAAGCACCCATGAAGAACTTGAAGCTTACCTTAAAAACAACGCAAAAGATTTTATACAGTTTAAGGCTTCTCTGCTTGTAGATGAAGCCAAGAACGACCCTGTAAAAAAAGCGGGGCTTATCCGAGATATGGTTACTAGCATTGCCAAAATACCCGACCTCATCCAAAGGCAGGTGTATATTCAGGAAACAGCCCATATTATGGATATATCCGAACAGGTGCTGGTAAGCACACTGGCACAACTTGTGCAAAAAGATATAGCCGATGCAGGTAAACGCCTGAAAGAAGAGCAAAAGGCCAAAGCCATGCAGCCTGTAGATACGCCTGAGCAGCCCAGGGAGAAGGTGGATGTAATGGACCTGCTGGAGCGGAAGATCATCGAAATACTGCTGTTATATGGCAATACAGAGCAGGAGTTTGAGGACATCTACATAAAGTATGATGAGTTTGGGAAAGAATATGAAGAAACCGAACGTAAAACCTGCAGGGTTTATGAAAGAGTATACCTTAACCTTCAGGAAGATGAAATTGAGTTTACCAACCCTGCCTTTAAACAGCTTTATGCTTATATCATTAATTATTATTTAGAGAATCATGACCTTTCGGTAGAATCTTTTATTAATACCCTGCCGCCGGAGTTACAGTCGGTAGCCGCAGATATTTACATGCAGGATGAAAAATACCACCTGCACGAATGGGAAGAAAAAAAGCAGATTCCGGTAAAAGACAAGCTGATGTCGGTAGCCAATTATACAGGAGAGCATATTGCCGACCTGCGCTGGTTATTACTGGGCAGGCTAATTCAGGATTTAAAGATGCAGGTTAGCCCCGATGCAGATAACATGGAGATACTTACTGCCGTAAAAGATTATAACATGCTGATTAATTACCTGTCACGAAAATTAAGCAGGATAAGGAGCAGCTTTTATTAATACTATTCCGCTATAAGTTTCAGGTATTCAGGCGCCAGCCCGTTAAGTACAAATCGTGCCAGCTTATAATTCTTATCCTGAAAAGCTTCTTTAAATTTCGGGTTTTCTATGGCATAATATAAAAAGCCTTCTACATACTCTGCCGGTATTTTAAGGTCATTTATTATCTCATCTTCCTTAATAACATATTTTACATCATCCAGAAGCGTTACTTTTTTCTCAACCTCAACCTCATTTTTAAGCCTTTTAGTCCTTCCGCTAATAGCATTTATAATAGGGTCTAAAAGTCCGCTTGTAGCGGTAAATACCCTGCGCTCGGCGGGTGTGTACTGCTTTTGCCCTTTTGGCACTATCCCCAAAGACTCTGCATCTATACTCCTGTCTTTATCCATTACAACCTCATCAAGCTCATAGGCCTGCGCGTTTACGGTAATAATAAAAGGCTGCTTTTTAAACGAGTCCTCATTTAAAACAAATTCCCGTTTAATAATTTTTGAGCTATAGACTACGAGCTTATCTCCCGGCTGTGCCACTATAGTAAAAGAGCCTGATGTGTTGGTTTTGGTTTCGGCCTGTGCCGAAGCATTTATAATATACACATCATTAAGGCCAACATTATCAAGGAGCACTTTGCCTGAAAACATCTGTCTTTCCTGAGCATAGGCAAGAGTAGTAAAGAAACTTAACAGCAACAGCAGCAGCTTATTATTCATCATTCAGTAATTTTAAATAGTTTTCGGCAAGCCCCGCAAGTAAAAAGGCAATCCTTTCCTTATTGCCGGCTTTCAGCGCCTGGGCAAGATACTTATTATCTGCGGCATAAAACAGGAACCCCTTTACATAATCGGGCGGTATATTAAATTTAGCAATAATTTCCTCATTTGTGTAAAGTGCCTCAATATTTTGTATAAGTGTTTCTTTCTTCTCAGTTTCAAAAGCTTTTTTAAGCATGGCTGTACGGCCGGATATCAGATTAATTACCGGATCCAGACCCATTGGGTTCATTTTAGAATATGAAGCAGTAGCCAGCCTGCGTTCGGCAGGTGTGTATTGCTTCTGCCCTTCAGGCACCAGTCCTAAAGACTCCTCGTTGATATGGCTGTAATCATTAATAACCAGTTCCTTAAGCTCCTGCACTTTTGGCTTGAGCATTACCCTTAAAGAATGCAAAATATCTTCTTGGGTTACCACACACCGAAACTTTTCAAAACGTTCTGAAGCAAAAATAAGAGTATCGCCGGCATTTGCAGGCAGGGCAAAATATCCCTGATTATCTGTAGCGGTATCAGCTTCGGTATTGCGGTTAATTATGTATATACCTGCCACATCCTCAAATGCCGAAGTAACCCTGCCTTTAAGCAGTTTCTGTTGTGAAAAGGCCGCATGGTGGCAGCATAAGAAAGCAATAATCAGGATGGCTTCTTTCAAAGGGGTTGGTTTTTATAAGGTAATGGTTCAAAAAGGGCGCTTTACAGCAGGCGAAGCTGCATTAAATGGCGTAACTTTACCTTTTCTTACAAGAATAATTAACGGATGAAAAAAATTATTATTGCAAGCACTTCTACTTTGCACGGTGGCAGCTACCTCGATTATTTACTCCCAACATTACGCGAACATTTCGGCAACTGCAAATCGTTGCTGTTTGTGCCTTATGCACGCCCGGGCGGCATATGCCATGAGGATTATACCAAAAAAGCAGCCGAAACCTTTGCAGCTATCGGCATAAGCGTTACAGGGTTGCATGAGTATGAAGATACCGCAGCAGCAATTAAAGATGCTGAAGCGATTTTTACCGGAGGCGGCAATACCTTTCTTCTGGTTTCGCAACTGTATAAAACAGGCGCTATGGCAGCAATAGAAAAAGCTGTAAAAGCGGGGACTCCTTATCTTGGCACCAGTGCAGGCAGTAACATTTGCGGACTAACCATGCAAACAACTAATGATATGCCCATCATCTATCCGCCCAGCTTCCTTACATTAGGTGTAGTACCTTTTAATATTAACCCGCATTATTTAGATCCTGTTCCCGGCTCTACCCACATGGGCGAAACGCGCGAAACAAGGATAAATGAGTTTCACCAGTTCAACACCCAGCCTGTACTCGGACTCAGAGAAGGCAGTTGGCTTGACGTAAACGGCAGTACCATTACCCTGAAGGGGGAACTGCCTGCAAGGCTTTTCAGGCAGGAAAAGCCGGCCGAAGAAATAGCTGCCGGCACTGATATTTCGTGGCTTAAATAGCACCTCATCGCTTATAACCAGCTTTTTAAAAAGAATTTATCTTTCTGAAAACTTGTTTTATAAGGTTTTTATTCTACATTTGTAGAGATAACTCTAAAGTTGTAGAAGATGCAGTTAACCAAAACCGAAGAGCAATTGATGCACTACCTGTGGAAACAGGAAAAAGCATTTATGAAAGACCTGCTGGATATGTTTCCTGAACCCAAGCCCGCCACAACAACCGTGGCAACACTGCTGAAACGCATGACCGAAAAAGGTTTTGTGGGATATACCGAGTATGGCAAAAGCCGTGAATATTACCCGTTGGTAAAAAAATCCGATTACTTCAGCAAGCAGGTAAACGGAATGATTAAAAGCTTCTTTAATAACTCTGCCGCACAGTTTGCTTCTTTCTTTACCAAAGAAACCAACCTTTCGGCACAGGAACTTGAAGAACTCCGCAGCGTGATAGACAGAGAACTGGAAAAGAAAAAACAATGACAGCTTACATAATTAAATCGGCCATAAGCCTGCTGGTATTGCTTGTACTGTACCACCTGGCGCTTGAGCGTGAAAAAATGCACAGGTTTAACCGCTTTTACCTGTTGTTTGCGCTTGCCTTTTCGGCGTTACTACCATTTATAACCATTCCCGTTTATATAGAAGCAGAAGTTATTCCTGTCAGCTTTCAGGATACAGGAACTACGGCCGCTACAGCGGCCCCACAGGTGCAACCAAAGGAAAGCATGCTCCCTTTGCTCATTACAATTGCTTATCTGTCGGTAACACTTGCATTGTTTATCAGGTTTGCTTTTAATATAAACAGCTTCCTGAAAAAAATAAGGCTAAATACTAAAATACCGTTTGGTGCCGCAAAACTGGTACTGCTTGATGAAAGGGTGCTGCCACATACATTTTTAAATTACATTTTTGTGAGCCGTGAAGAATATGAAAACGGACTTATTGAAGAAGAGCTTTACACGCACGAGCTTACCCACGTAAGGCAACGCCACACACTTGATATATTATTCATCGAACTGCTTAAAACCATATTTTGGTTCAACCCATTATTCTACCTGTACGGCCGATCCATCCGACTAAATCATGAATTCCTTGCAGATGAGCAGGTAGTACATACTACCAGCAACGCTGCTTATTACCAAAACCTGCTGGTGCAAAAAGCATCCGGCGCTACGCTTGCACTGGCAAGCAACCTCAACTTTTCTATAACTAAAAAACGATTACTTATGATGACAAAATCTACCAACAAAACAAAGGCTGCCATGCTTAAAATAGGCATTGCACCTGTAATAGCGCTCATGCTTGGGTTTATGTGTACTGAAGAAGTTATTGCGCAGCAAAAGCTTGCCGATATACCTTCTAAACAGGTAAGGAGCATTGAAGTGAACAGCATTACACAACAGCAGCACGACTCTATTAAAAAGGCGAATCCGGGTAAATACAATGGCAGCTATAAAGAGTTTGGCATTGTTACTGTAAAGTACACCGATGATAATAACAGGCCTGTTACTATTAAAGATGTAGTAAAGAAAGATGCTACAGCAAAGCAGCAACCATCTGAAGTTTTTATTAATGAAATTAAAGGCATAGCACCGGAAAGGATTAGAAAGATTGAAAACAGTATGGTGAGCGATAATGAGATGGAGCAGCTTAAACAGGACCATCAGGGTATTGCAGACTGGGATCCAGATGCAAAATACCGTAAGCTTACTGTTACCTATGTAGATGAAAACGGAAATGAAGCCACGAAGGTTGATTATATAAAAGAGAAACCGGGTGTAAACCCAACAAGCATAAACGGTGATATCACTTCTAAAATGGGGAATGAAGACAACCTTATATATAAGGGAAATGAAGTTACCATACAACCCAAATTCAAAGAAAACGGAATGGCAGGATTTTATGAGTTTGTAAATAAAAACCTGGTACTGCCAAAACTGCCTGACGGTACCCATCGCGTTTATGTAAGTTTTGTTGTAGAGGTTAACGGAAGTGTATCAGATGTAAAGATACTGCGCTCACCAAATGAAGAACTGAGTACAAACATTATTTCTATAATTAACGAGACTAGCGGAAAATGGATACCCGGCGAAGTTAAAGACGAACCGGTGCGGGTAAGCTATAACCTGCCCATTTCAATAAACATTAAAAACTAAAACTAATCCGCCCATTGTGGCGGATTTTTTGTTAAATGTGATTATATCAAACAATTACAACATCAGCAGCAAAAACGCGTTATATTTGTGGTAATCATCAATCAAAATCAATCATCATGCTTAAGCGTTTTTTTATTACCTGCTCCGGGGCCGATAAAGCCATTATTGAAGGCTGCTCTAACGGAGAACAAAACAAATATGCCGGTATTGGCGCCACTGTTTTCTTTACGGCATTAATGGCATGGCTTGCCGCCTCTTATGCACTCTATACAGTTTTTGACAATGTTTATACCGCAGCCTTTTTCGGGTTGCTGTGGGGGCTGCTCATTTTTAACCTCGACAGGTTTATTGTTTCCACAATCCGGAAGCGTGAACGTTTTGGCCAGGAACTGCTGCAGGCTACCCCGCGTATTATCCTTGCGGTTATTATTGCCATTGTAATTTCTAAGCCGCTTGAAATAAAAATTTTCCAGAAAGAAATTGACACCGTTTTGCTGAAGGAAAAAAACGAACTGGCAATGGCAAATAAAAAGCAGGTATCTGATTATTATGCCGGAGATTTATCGCGCAACAAAGCCGCCATAGACAGCCTTAAAGCTGAAATTACCTATAAGGAAAAAGAAGTAAACAGCCTGTACAGCACCTATATTACCGAAGCCGAAGGCACAAAAGGCACTATGAAGCTGGGCAAAGGGCCTGTTTATAAAGAAAAGCGCGAAAAACACGATGCTGCATTGGCGCAGCTTGACACATTACGCAAAAACAACCTTGCCAAAATAGCTGCTAAAGAAAAAGAAGCTGCCACACTTGAAGCCGGGCTGAACAAAAAAATTGACGAAACACAACCCGTTATAGATAATTTTGACGGACTTATGGCACGGATAAATGCACTTAACAAACTCCCTTTCCTGCCATCTTTCTTTATAATGCTGCTGTTTCTTGCTATAGAAACATCTCCTATAATTGCAAAGCTGCTTTCGCCTAAGAGTGAATATGACTTTAAACTGGAAGATGCCGAAACAGCCCTAAAAACAAACCTGCTGCAAAACACTTACCAGCGTGAACTGATGCGCACTACAGATGCAGGCATTTATGACGATGTGTATGCCGAAATAAGACAGGACAGGGAATTATACAACTACAAAAAAGATAAGGCAAAAGAGATGCTGCAAATGCAGGCGGATGCTTTTTCTGAAAAGCAGAAAAGCGTAATGTAATTTCTATATAGGTATTTGTCGTATATTTACTACACGATAAAGACTTTTATAATGAACAGATATGTACTTAAAACAATTACAGCAGGGGTAACCCTGCTTTTTTCAGTTTTTAGCGCAGCTGCACAGGACACAATTAAAGCAGCCGACAGTATTAATACAAAAACTACTGTATGGCAACGTTTAAAACAGGATGCATTTTATATGGGTGGCGGCGTTATACATGTATATACCGGTCCTTTGCGCTGGAAAAAAGATGACCTGGCAACCATTGGTGGGTTTGCTGCTGGGAGTGCCATTCTTTTTGCTTCTGACAGGGAAACAAGCAGCTTTATGAGAAGGCAGAAAGAAGATATGCCCGAAACGCTTAACGATATAGGATGGTCTATGGGAAGCCCGGGGTATAATTATGCCTTTACAGGCTCGGTATATCTTTTCGGGGTTATCAGCAATAATGAAAAGTTCAGGAAAACCGGAGTACTCCTATTCTCGTCAGCAGCCGCTTCGGGCATAATGCAAACAGCCATAAAAAACATAGCCGGAAGGTCGAGACCTGATAAAGAGCGTGGCCCATTCCATTTTAGCCCATTCTCAAGTGATGCGGGAGACCATTCCTTTCCATCCGGCCATGCCATGCTCAGCTTTACGACAGCTTATGCGATTAGTAAGCAATTTAAAAATCCGTGGGTTAAGGCGGGCATTTATACTGTAGGGCTCATAACACCGGCTTCAAGAGTGTGGAACGGCGCGCATTGGCTTTCTGATGTTGGCGTGGGCATGGGTTTAAGTGTACTTGTAGTGGAAAGTATAGATAAGTACCTGAAGGCAAAAGAAAGCTACACGCCCGATGATAAGAAAAAAGTATCCTGGAATCTTACTTTTGGCAATAATAGAATAGGTGTTGTAGGGACATTTTAAATCAGCTCCCAATTTCTGCCTGCAACTTTTTAGTAAGGCTGGCAAATATTAAATCATAGGAGTGTTTTATAAGTTCTTTTAGTAAAGCCGGCGGTACATCACTGTTTACGGTAACAGTATTCCAATGCACCTTACTCATGTGGTAGCCTGGGTTAATACCATCATACTCGGCGCGAAGCTCAAGTGCACGTTCGGGTTCGCATTTCAGGTTAACCGAAGGGTTATTATTCTCCCAGCCTGTTAAAGATGTAAGCGCAAACATTTTACCGCCCACCTTAAAAACAAGTGTGTCTTCATCAAAAGGAAAATGCTCTGTAACGCCTTTCATGGAAAGGCAGTAATCATAAAAGTTTTGTATATCCATGATATATTATTTTTCAGGCTGCTTATCCAGGTTACCTAAATGGGTAAATTTAAAACCCTGCTCGTATTTTAATCCATAACCTGCAAACCTGTCCATTCGGGAATGGGAGAACAGTATTATGCCTGTTAACATAACGATTTGATTATCGAGATAAACCCCTGCTAAATATATGGCAATGGCTACACCTGTATGATGAAAAAGGTTATAACCCCATGCGCCTGCTTTGTTACCAAAAGCATAACCCAGCATACCAATATCCGGGGTAAGTATGAGAGCCAAAAACCACCACCACTCAAAATCGAGCCGACTGAAAAGATAAATCCCCAGCCCGAACAGTGCTAATTCTTCAAGTTTTAATAATGTTTTCATTCTATTGCGTATAAAATAGGTTTACTTGGCGAGGCATCATTTACAAACGGGGCTATCTGCAGGTTTAGCAGGTAAGTACCATCTGTAACGGAATCAGGTATAAATACCATTTCGGTAATTGTGGCATCATGCCGGGCATCGGCATTAAGGTCATTAACATCTTTTACATTCCAGAATGCTTTATGGGCAAGCAGCCTTCCTTCATCTTTTTCCTTATCAACGCTCGGCAGGTCAATTAAAAGGTGCTTTATTCCCAAACTTCTTATATAATCCGTAGCAGCCTCTTCAAGATACGGCGGATTGGTGTGGCTGTAGTTTTTGTGCAGCTTGGCTGCATCATTAGGCAAAGTACGGATTATAATCGCTTCAGGTGCTTTGCCGTTCAGCGCCTGCTCTATCTGTATTTTGGTTATAACATGATCTTCTCCCTGCTGTTCGGGCGATACCGAAACAAGTTCTGCCACAAAAAAGAATGTTGTAAGCGCATTATTTATGCTGAAAAAATCTTTGGTTATGTGTCCCAAACATTCAGTATGGGTACCGTGCCCGTGCGGGTTAAAGAAGATATTATTAAAGTTGGTGGTTGCCCCTTCGCTGACTTTGCCTGTCCAGTCGCCCATTTTAACAGGCTCTATTACGGGCTTATCTATATACCAAGCTACAGGGTTATTTTCTGTTGCCGAAAGCGGTATTGAAATATCTATAGGCTCTGAAAGGTTAACTGTAAAAGATGTACCGTTACAGGATATAGTTGCTGTCATGTAATTGCCGGATTATATTGCTACTTCAAATTTATGAAAAACAGGTCGCTGGCAATGCCATCGGTAAGAAATTTACCCTTGCGCGTGGCTTTTAAGGTATCATCTTCAACTATCAGCAATTCCTCATTTAAGTAAGGCGCCGCCTGTTGTAAGAGGTATTTATGATAGTTGCCGCCAAAATCCTTTTCAACCTTTTGTAAAGAAACACCCCAAATGGTGCGCAGCCCCGTCATTACATACTCATTATACCTATCGTTACGGCTAAGGGTTTCGCGTTCTAAAGGTAGTTCACCGTTTTCTACAGATTTCAGATATAAGGCATTGTTGGCTATATTCCAGCTACGGGTGCTGCCATCATAGCTGTGTGCCGAAGGGCCTATACCCAGGTATTTTTTACCGAGCCAGTAGGCCGTATTGTTTTGCGAAAAGAATCCCGGTTTCCCGAAATTAGAAAGTTCATAATGTATAAACCCGTTTTCCTGCAGCCTGTCGGCAAGCAGCAGGAACTGCTTTTGTGCCGCCTCGTCACTTGGCGGTGCAATTATTCCTTTTTTTATAAAAGTATGCAGTGCCGTTTTTGGTTCTACCGTAAGGGCATAGCTGGATATGTGCGGCACGCCGAAAGACAGTGCCTTATCAACGTTGGTAAGCCAGCGCTCATTACTCATATCAGGTATTCCGTAAATAAGGTCGATAGAAATGTTGTCAAAATATGTAGTGGCTTCTGCAATGCAAACTGCCGCCTGCTCAGCGTTGTGTGCCCGGTTCATGAGCCGCAGGTCTTCCTCATAAAAGGATTGTATGCCAATACTCAGCCTGTTTACGGGTGTTGTTGAAAGCGCTTTTATACGCCCGGCAGATAAATCGTCAGGGTTGGCCTCAAGGGTTATTTCAGGATCATCGGTAACTTTGAAAGAGCTATACACCGCATCGATCAAAAAGATAATTTCTGCATCTGAAAGTACTGAAGGCGTACCACCGCCAAAATAAATGGTTTGTATGGCAACAGTGCCCAATTCGCTTTTGCGCAGGGCTATTTCCTTAGCCAGTGCCACTACCATTTCTTCCCGTTTTTTAAGCGAGGTGGAAAAATGGAAATCGCAATAATAGCAAGCCTGCCTGCAAAACGGTATGTGGATATAAATACCCGCAGTTTCGGTATTAGTGTGTGTATGTGAGCTTTTAGCCTCCATTTTTTAAACTGCCTTTTACCGAAGGGGCTACTACCCTGCCTTCGTTTTGCTTTATAAAAGCATCCCAGCCGCTATAGCTTTTACCGGCAATTTTTTTTCCTGAATTGAAAAAATGGCAAACTGCTGCGGCGAGTCCGTCAGTACTATCAAGGTTCTTAGGCAACTCACCTATATTCAGTAATTGCTGCAGCATTTTCGCTACCTGCTCTTTACTGGCATTACCGTTACCTGTAATTGCCATTTTTATCTTCTTAGGCTCATATTCGGTTATGGGTATCTGGCGCGAAAGCCCCGCCGCCATAGCCACGCCTTGTGCCCTGCCTAGCTTTAGCATACTCTGAACGTTTTTCCCGAAAAAAGGCGCTTCAATTGCTATTTCGTCCGGGTGGTGGGTATCTATAAGTTCTATGGTGCGTTCAAAAATTACTTTCAGCTTTACGTAATGGTCATCATATTTGCCCAACTGTAGTTCGTTGAGCTGCAAAAAGCGCATGGTTTTGTTTTCCACCTTTATAAGGCCAAAGCCCATAATGGTAGTGCCGGGGTCAATTCCTAATATAATACGCTCGTGTGCCAATTTAATTTCTTTATTTTGCAGCCATGCTGTCACGCAAAGCTAAACAATTACTTACGGTTATTATCAAAATTTTGGTAGTGGGCGGTGCATTTTATTTTATTTACAACCGCCTTACCGGAGAGGATAGTCCCGATTGGGAGCAGTTTACCACTGTGCTGACACAAAAAAAGCCTGTAGGCTTACTATCGGGAATAGTAATACTGACCTTTTTAAACCGCTTTATTGAAATACTGAAATGGCAGAACCTCGCAGCTACTGTAAGGCAAACCCAATTAGCCAAAGCTACAGAAGAAGTGCTTGCTGCAGTTACCGTAGCGCTATTCTCTCCAAACGGTATTGGCGAATATGCCGCAAAAGCTTTATATTACAGCAAAGCACAAACTAAAACCATTATTTTCCTGAACCTGGTTTGTAATGGCATCCAGCTTTTGTTTGCTGTTGCGGGCGGAATAACAGGGCTTGTTATACTTAACAGCTTACATCCTGTTTTTTCTACCAACGCAGTGTTACTGACTTTGGGTGTTATCGTTGCGCTTTTTCTAACCGTTTTTATGAGCCGGAATATAACTGTGAAAGGATATTCATTCGGTAAGCTGGGAGAAAAAATAAACAGCCTGCCTAAAAGCGTACACCGCAAGAATATACTGTTAGCGCTGTTACGCTACACCGTTCTTATGCACCAGTACTTTTTTTTGTATTTAGCTTTTGATGTTAATCTTTCCTATCCGCTTTTGATGGCCGCCATTGCAGGTACGTACTTATTGGGTTCATCGTTACCTTCTTTCCAGTTTCTTGATTTTGCCGTTAAGGGCAGTGTGGCAGTTTATTTTTTCGGGATCCTTGGCGTTAATGAGTGGATTGTGGCACTTACTGTAACTTTAATATGGCTTTTAAACACAGTATTGCCTGTTACCATAGGCAGTTATTATGTTTTCAGATTTAAATCAAGCCCTAATTAACATTAAGTACTACCGGCAGTATAAACTCTGTCGTAACAGGAACGCCTTCTTTTTGGGCAGGCTCTACAGGAGGGAAGTTTACCAGGCGGCTTTTAATGATACTGTCAATAACTACAGTATCATAACGCACGCTGTCTTTTTCAAAGCCAGGCTCAAACTCAAGCCTTGCGTCTGCATATACTTTTACTTTCACCTTAATGGTATCCAGCCCCGGGTACAGCATACTAATAGTGTCGTTATCCAGCCGTTCCTGAACCAGCCTTGCCATAGTTTCAAAAAAGCACTCTTTACGCTGTTCTTTATCAATAATAACATTACATTCTGCAACAGAAGGATAGCTGCTCACCTCATTCCAGTTGATTTCATTAAGGCGCTGCTGCAAAAGCTCCTCTTTATCGGGAGCCTTGGCATCGAACCATTGGCAGGATTGTAAGAATAAAAGTGGTATAAGCAATGCTATCTTCTTCATTAAGTGCCTTTAGCTTTAAAAATCAAAAATAGGGAATAATAACCAAATTTTGTGTTCCTAAGCGGCACAAACCGACATTCAGTAAATCATAAAACCCATTTATTTACAGATGTAAAAAGCACCTGACTAAATTGAAAGCTTAAAAAATACATTTGGAGTAAACCCTAACGAATAATAATCTGAGATTTTATATCTTGGGTTAGCAAGGTCGATGCTCGTTTCATACAATCTCGATATTTCTTTGTTAATAACAACTTTATTATTGTAAAGATTGTTTAGCGAAATACCCGCTCTGAGGTTGTAATTATCATTATTTACAATAGTATGCAGCAAAGAAAAATCCAGAGAATGAAAATCTGCCAACCTCCTGTCATTTATCGAAACCAGAGAATTATTTTCAGCCAGTACACTATAGGGCTTGCCGGAGCTCCAAAACCATCCAAGCGTTATAAAAGAAGATGAGAACTGATAACTGGCGGTTACATTTACAGAATGTGCAATATTACCATTAGAATTAAAGTAGTTATCATTATTAACTCCTTTAATTTTATTTTTAGAGTTTAAGAAAGAATAACTTGTCCAGAATTTAAATTTTGATATTTGTTTCTGTAACGACAAATCAATTCCCTTACTGATATTATATCCGTTAGACAAGGATGCTAAACCTCCTGATAAATCAGTAGAAGAAAAAACAACCCCATTAGAGAAGCTGGTAATGCCATCTGTCTTTTTAAAATAAATGTCAATATCAAATACAAATTTGTTTCTTTTATACAAAGCCCCGAGATGAAAATGATCTGAAAGTATAACGGGGATTAACCTATCATCTGAAAGCACCCAAATGTAATTCTCTAAACTGATATCACCGGCCGCATTTTCGTTAATTTGCTGCAATAACTGGCTTCTTCTTTCATACACAATAAATGTTTGTAAATGCTCATTTAATATGTAGGTAAAATTAAATCGCGGCTCGAACAAAAGTGGCGTCAATGCATTAAATGTAAACCGCGAGCCTGCCTGAATTTCAAAATCATTTTTCTTTATATCAGCCGTAACAGTAGTGCTGTTAGAGATTATATTCTCATTTTTTTGTGATAGTGTAAATCCGAAATTTTCATTGTCATTGCGTATCATATGCGCTATAGAATAACCGGAGAACTGATATCCAGCATGAAAACTCACAAAGTCTGAAGCCTTATATCTGAAAGACAAATCTGCTGTTATATCCAACACCTCATTCTCCTTTAAAAATGTATCAGTCCTGATTTCTTTATCAACCCGCCGGTTATAATAAAAATCATAACCTGAAAGCTGAATTGCAGAACAAAAATGTAATCTTCCAGTTAATTCAGAGCATATCTGAATACTGGAGCCAAAATTTTCGATTTCCATTTTTTGACCCTGCTTTTCTGACTGTGAAGAGAGGCCTTCGAAGTCTAAATTATTCCCTATGTATATAGACGAAAAAGATAATTTAGTTTTATCAGTAATAGAATAATCTATTACAACTGCACCATCCCAAAAATCAAAATTGTTTCGCTTGTCATTAAGAGAAAAACCAGAGTTTTGAAAGACTTTTTCGGTATAACTTTCATAAGTGGGAGTGGTAAAGAAAGGTGCTAACGATTTTCTAAATGAATATATAATACCTATTTTGTCTTTATAAAAAAGAGTTTTTTGTGACAAATCGGCATGAAGCATATCAATACCAAGATTAAACGATTTATCAGCAGTGCTTATACTGTTTGACTTGAGCTCGACAACAGATGAAGTTCTTGAGCCCAATTCTGCAGGTATTACGGCAGAGTACATTACTGCCTCATCTACTATTTGAGGGTTTACAGGTGATATCATCCCAAATAAGTGGCCGGGATGGTAAATCTTTATTTTGTTCCATAAAAGTAAATTCTGATCGGGCCCTCCTCCTTTAACATACAATCCGCTTGATGTTTGGTTGGGGCTCTTTACGCCCGGCAGGTATTGAAAAGCCCTAAGGACATCAAAATCACTTACTCCTGGTAATACTTCACTGTTAAAAGAGCACAATGTAGTTTTCTTCCAGTCTTTAATTATGGTATTAAGCAAATAACCGTTAATTACAATTTCTGATAACACTAAAGCCTTATCTTCCTCTTTAGCAATAAGTGCATACATATTATCATCAATATGAATTACACTAAGGTTATTATCTTTTAACAGGATTAAATGAAACTCTGTTAATGTAATTTTATTTTCTTTTAGTTCTAAATACTTATCAGATAATAAGCTGTCAGCATAAGAATAATAAACCCCGAAGACAGTCTCAGCTTCTTTAAGTATATCGGCAGTTTTACCGCTTTTAAATAGTAATGTCTTTTTTACTTCCTGCCCGTAAGCTACAAATACCTGAAATAAAAAGACAGCTACCATTTTATTCTTTAAAAATGACCTGATCATCCTTAATTACATATTTTAAATGAAATGAACTTGCAATTAAGCGTAAGCATCTTTCCAGATCATTTTTAGGCAAAGTTGCCGTAAACTTTTGATATTGCATCTCTTTTGGGAAAGTAATTTCTACCTGATAATTTTTTTCAAGAAATAGTTCAACATCAATAATATATGAGCCCCTGAATTTATAGTATAACCCGCTTTCAATATTATCAGGGTGTGACGGTTCTTTTAAAGCCTTCACATTTTTATATTGTGAATTGAATTCCTGTCCGGAGTCAACAATATACTCTAAAGCATTATGGCTTACCTTTACCCTGCCTTCATAACACTTAACGTTTAGTATATCTCCCATAGATTCAACTATAAATTTAGTCCCTAAGACCATTACATAGCCTTTATCTGTGTTAATTTTAAACATCTGCCCTTTCCTGACTTCAAAATATACCTTCCCGTAATCAAGTGTTATTTCTTTTTCATTATATAACGGGGCATTTTGGCTAATAGAAGTATTTTGGTAAATAAACATTGAAATGTTTTTCCCTATAGCAAGCTCTCTTGAGGCAGAAGAGGTAGAAAAATTCTTTGTACCAAATATGCCGTAATGATAAGATGCCAAAGTAACAAAAAGAAGTATAATAGCTGCTGCGGATGTGTAGTATAACCTTAATGATTTACCGGCTTGAAATTTATTAGGTAAATTTAACCGTTTTACATCTTTAAGCTGAGCATATGCCAATTCAATGTCGGGAGAAAAAGACCGCATGCCGGAAATACTATCTCTTACAAGTATGTATGAATCAAATTCATCTTTGGAGATTAAGCCCTTCAATTTATCATCGGTCAATTCGCCGGAAATCCAGTCAGCTAAATAGGTATCCTTATTAACAGAATTTTTCATCATTTTTATTTTAAAGCCATTCGCAAATTTATCAATGCACGCTGCATCCTTTTTTCGACAGATTTCACCGAAATTTTTAATACTTCAGATATATCTTTATACGTTTGATCTTCAAACCGGTTCATCATGAATACAATTCTTTGCTTTTCCGGCAGAGCCTTAATAGCCGCATATATTTTTGAATTCAGCTCATTCTCATCAAAAATTAAATCCGGTAATGCAAAATCAACTACGTTTCTTACTAATTGCTCTTTATGCTTTTTATCTATCTTTTCCCGCCGATAATGATTCAGAACCAATCGGTAAGATGTGGTAAATAAAAACTTTTTGGCCTGTATAGGCTTAATTTTTCCGCAATTTTCCCACAAAATTAAGAATGCATTTTGTGCACATTCGTCTGCTATATCAATATCATTAAATTTATAATTTAAATAGTTCCTTAGTACTTTATAATGTTTTGAGAACACAATTTTAAATGTGCCTTCTTCGCAAACATTATCCTTTAGGCTTACTTCCATAGCATTAATAATAAATGTAAATCATTCGTGCATATAATGATGCACGAATGATGATAAAAAACACAACTCTACTCGCAGCTAACAAAATCACTCTCTGAGTATCCTGCCTGTATTGCCCAACATGGATTATCAAACTGAAGAACACCATCCGGAGTTTCTACACAGGTAGGATTATAATCAAATGTACAATACCAACCGTCAGGGTTGCAATCAATATAGCTGTAAAATTCCCAAACATCCTGAATTGCAACTACCTCGCCGCCGTATTCAATCTGAAACGGATAAACAAAATCCATCCAATATCCATTCTCAGATATTGAGCTAAGCATATTTTGCAAGCTTTCTGAATCAGATATAGTTATAGTCTGGCCATCACTATCAATAACTGATAACGGGAAGATGAATTCGAAACACGTAATGGAATCAAAAAACTCATCTATAGTTGTAATGCTATCGATACTAAACAGCAAAGATTCAAATTCGTCCTCATTATTAATGATTACCACATCATTGTCAGAATTTGTAACAGAAAACGGAAAAACAATGTTGCTTATATGAAGCGCAGAAGTTTCATTATAAACCGCTTCTTTTAAACCCTCCATTGAGTTAATTGCAATTATTGTTCCGTTAGAATAAGTGACTTCAATTGGAAAAACGGTAGTGAAACTTAAATTGGCAGATGAACCTGAACTGATGCTTAAAGTACCGGCAGACCCCATTACTGAATTTAAGTATGCACGTGTGGCAAGACTTTGTACTACTTCACCAGAAGTGTTATCATCATTGGTGTTATCATCATTGTTAGAACATGACATAAAGATGAAAACAAGTGACAAAAAGATAAATTTAATTTTTTTCATAATTGTAAATTTTTTTAGATTATAATACATAGACACATATACTCCATTCATACCCTACATATTTTTGAAAAAAATTTCTGTTAATTATATAAGATGTGCCGTTAAGCAAATTAATCAATTTCAAAAGCAATAAAACATCCTGATTTTGGGTATATTTTATAAGATGGACCTTATATATAAAGAAGAAATAGGTAAGCAATTATTCAATTAAAGTATAATGAGTTAATCATGCAGAAAATCGATAACGATTTTCAGAAACTATAAATAGCAAAATAATATCCTGAGATGAAGTTGACGTTTACACAAATCAAAAAAGCCCTCCAAACTAATGGAAAGCTTTTCATTGGTCTAACTACTAAACCTACCGCTCGCGCGGCATAAACAACACAACTATCGTGATACCCGAAAAAAATCAGGTAATATATCTCGGCGCAAAAAGCCCCGCATAAAGCAGGGCTTTCTTTGCTACTGGCGGTCTGGACGGGACTCGAACCCGCGACCCCGTGCGTGACAGGCACGTATTCTAACCAACTGAACTACCAAACCAGCGTTCTTAATGATTAGCAGCTTATCGCTGTTTGTTTCATTATTACGGGTGCAAATATACAACCGTTTTTCATTCCTGCAAGCGTTTTCAAAATTATTTTTTACAATAATTTAATGTCTTTAACCAAACTTTTGTTTCTCAACAAGGTAGGTTGTCAGTATTTTTTCAAACTTCTCATCTACCGATACCGGAACATATTTTATTTTGTACTGCATACAGGTTTCTGCTACTTTTTTAAAGTAACTGTCAACCTGATTTTCATATTCATCTTTTACATTTTCGGCAAACAGGTTTACCTGCTCACCTGTTTCCATATCAATAAACTTTCGCGGTGCGTTATCAAAATCAAAGCTGTATTCGGTTTTGCGGTCGGTTACATGAAAAAGCACTACCTTATGCTTATTGTGTTTAAGGTGTTGCAGCGCATTAAATAGCGCGCTGTTGTCGCCCGGCTGAAACATATCGGTAAATAATATTATCATAGAACGGCGATGCATTTTTTGCGCTATCTGGTGCAAAAAGGCAGTTGTGTCGGTCTGCCGCGGCTGTGTGGGGGCTGTAAGCACACCTTCAAGTTTATTAATAAGCATCCTGTGGTGCCTGCCGCTACCCTTCTCGGGTGCGTAGAACTCATAACTATCCGAATATATGCTAAGCCCTGCGGCATCACGCTGGCGCTTCAGCAAATCCATTAAAACTGCCGAAGCCAGTACCGAAAAGCCAATCTTACTTTCGTAAAAAGGCTGCCCGTCTTTTAGTTTTGGATAATGCATTGACGATGAATTATCCAGTATGATATGGCAACGCATATTGGTTTCTTCTTCAAAACGCTTGGTGTAAAGCCTGTCAGTACGCGCATACAGCTTCCAATCTATATGCCTTGTGCTTTCTCCGGGATTGTATACCTTATGCTCGGCAAACTCTGACGAGAACCCATGAAAAGGGCTTTTATGCATACCCGATATAAAACCTTCCACAATCTGGTTGGCCAGCAGCTCCAGATGCGAAAAAGCCGATATTTTTTGTAGTTGTCCTTCCAGCTTCATATATCAAATATAACGAATGTGATTGATAGAATTGATTACACTAAACATTAATCTGTACCAAAAAGCCTTCATAGGCACGCACGTTCATAACAGTACCGTCTTCAAATATCAGATATTGCCCCTTAATACCAACCAGCTTACCTGAATATACAGGAGTTGTAACAAGGTTAAGGCTTTTAATCTTAGCCGGATATTGCAGCACAGGGTACTCCAGTACGTAAAGCTTTTCGGCTGTGGTTTCAAAATACTCTTTAACCTCATCGGGCAAATAAGTACGCATCTCTTGGCGCTTAGCGGCAAGGTCAAAATCAGTAACCTGGTTTAAAAGCATTTTCTTCCAGTTTATCTTGTCGCCCAGGTGTTGTTTTAGCGCTACCTCTGTTATACCTGCAAGGTAACGGTTAGGCACTTCTACAAGCGGTATGGCGCTGCATGCCCCTTGATCAATCCAGCGTACCGGCACTTGTGTCTTTCGTGTAACACCCACCTTCAAATCGCTCGAGCAGGCAAGGTACACCACATGCGGCTGTAGCTGTACCCGCTTTTCATACTCAAGGTCGCGGTCTGCCACATCAAGGTGCGCTGTGCTCAGTTCGGGGCGCATTATCCAGTCGCCTGCAGCAGGAATGCTGTAAAAACAATCGTAGCAATACCCCATGCGGTATATTTTTTTCTTCTTAGAACAGTTAAGGCAACTGTAACCCATAAAATTAATCTCTACATCGCGGCCCAGTAACTGGTTCACATTCAAAAAGCTGTTTTCAAATACCAGATAATATTGGATAGGACTTCCTGCCTCGGTTTGCATTTTTGTCAGTACTCCTTCGTATTGCATGGATTTTTCGTTATTTTTATGGCAATAAAGATACTATAATTATGCCGTTGCCCATAATCAACTCAATAGCCAGTTGGATTCTTAAAAAGCGAATCCATGACATGGAGCTTTTCCTTAAATATCCTAACGAAGTTCAGGAAGAGCTGCTAATGAACCTGATACGGGCGGCAGAAAACACTGTTTTTGGCAGGCAATATGATTTTTCTTCTGTTAAAAATTACAACACATTTTCTGAGCGGGTGCCGGTTTCAACTTATGAAGACCTTGAGCCGCTCATAGAGCAGGCACGCAAAGGGGCACAAAATATATTGTGGCCGGGGCAGATAAAGTGGTTTGCCAAATCGAGCGGAACAACAAACGCGAAAAGTAAGTTTATACCCGTAAGCAGCGAAGCACTGGAAGATTGCCACTACAAAGCAGGTAAAGACCTGCTTTGCCTGTACCTTAACAATAATGAGGACTCTCAGTTATTTACCGGCAAAAGCCTTCGCCTTGGGGGCAGCAAACAGTTATATGAAGATAATAATACCTTTTTTGGCGACCTTTCAGCCATCCTGATAGACAATATGCCAATATGGGCAGAATTCAGCAGTACTCCAAGCAATAAGGTCTCCCTTATGAGCGAGTGGGAAACCAAGCTGGATGCTATAGTTAGAGAAACCATGCAGGAAAATGTTACCAGTTTTGCCGGTGTACCCTCATGGATGCTGGTACTGATGAACCGTGTGCTGGAAACAACAGGCCGCGACAGCCTTACCGAAATATGGCCTAATATGGAGGTTTATTTTCATGGCGGCGTAAGCTTTGAGCCGTACCGCGAGCAGTATAAAAAGATAATACCGAAGGCAGACTTTCGCTATTACGAAATTTATAATGCGTCTGAAGGTTTTTTTGCCATACAGGACACTAACGAAAGTAATGAGCTGCTGCTGATGCTGGACTATGGTATATTTTATGAATTTATACCAATGGACACTTTTGGCACACCTAACCAAAAAGTGATTCGGCTTGCCGAGGTAGAGCCAAACAAGAATTATGCAGTGGTGATAACCACAAACTCAGGATTGTGGCGTTACCTGATTGGCGATACTATAAGGTTTACCTCTGTAAACCCATACCGCATAAAAATAACCGGGCGCACCAAGCATCACATCAACGTTTTTGGCGAAGAACTGATGGTAGAGAATACAGACAAGGCTATAGCTAAAGCCTGTACCGAAACCGGACTGGAAGTAATAGATTATACTGTTGCACCTGTATTTATGGAAGGCCGGGAGAAGGGCGCACATGAATGGGTTATTGAGTTTAAGGAATCACCCCAAAACCCCGAACATTTCAGGGAAGTGCTGGATAAGGCACTTCAGTCTGTAAACAGCGATTATGAAGCAAAGCGTTACAACAACATGACATTAAACCCGTTACTACTGAATGTAGCCCGGCCAAAGCTCTTTTATGACTGGCTGAAAGCACAGGACAAGCTTGGCGGGCAGCATAAAATTCCGCGCCTAAGTAATGAGAGGCATTATGTAGAAGAACTAAAGGTTATGAATGAGCGTAATGTTATGGCATAATAGTTGTGAATTATAACTAAATATAAAACAGTAATTTACGTTGAAAATGAAGCTAAAGAAAAAGGTGATGATGAAGAAAAACTATTTTATAATTTTAGGTTCGGCGTTGGTGTTGCTGGCTTCATGTAATGCGCCAAAGCGTTACGGCTGTAACAAAAGGCGTTGCATAGTGATGCAGACAACTGCTGAGGATGCCGCACAAAAATCAGCAATGACAGCTAATAAGAAGAATGCATAATAAAAACCCCGCTTATAGCGGGATTTTTTATGTTTGGTAAACAAGACTTACGAAGCCGCTTTTAAGCGCTTCAGCAGTGTTTTATTTAAATGATGTTCTACATACTCCCTGTCAATGTAAAGCTCAGTGTCGTCAGAGCTTGGCAGTTCATACATAGCCTCATTCAATATAGCCTCGCAAAGCGAACGCAGCCCCCTTGCACCCAGCTTATACTCTAAAGCCTTATCAACAATATAATCAAGCGCATCTTCAGATACAGTCAGCGCCACATCATCCATTGTAAATAGCTTTTGGTACTGCTTTATAAGCGCATTTTTAGGCTCGGTAAGTATTGCTCTTAGCGCATCCCTGTCAAGCGGATCCATGTGGGTAAGCACCGGTAGCCTGCCTATAATTTCAGGTATAAGCCCATAGTCCTTCACATCTTTCGGAATAATGTACTGCAACAGGTTTTCCTTATCTATATTATCTGTATTCTTAGAGGCGCTGTAACCTACCGCCTGGCGGTTAAGCCTTTTAGATATTACACGATCTATACCATCAAAAGCGCCACCGGCTATAAACAATATGTTTTGCGTGTTAACCTCTATAAACTTCTGGTCAGGGTGCTTGCGACCGCCTTTAGGCGGAACGTTAACCACAGTACCCTCCAGCAGCTTTAGTAATGCCTGCTGTACGCCCTCACCTGATACATCGCGGGTAATAGATGGGTTATCGCTTTTACGGGCTATTTTGTCTATCTCATCAATAAACACAATACCGCGCTCGGCTTTTTTAACATCATAATCGGCAGCCTGCAGCAAACGGGTAAGTATGCTTTCAACGTCTTCACCCACATAGCCTGCCTCTGTTAATACCGTTGCATCTACAATGGTAAGCGGTACGTTAAGCATCCTTGCAATACTTTTAGCCACAAGGGTTTTACCGGTACCGGTTTGCCCTACCATCAAAATATTACTCTTTTCTATCTCAACATCATCATCGCCCTGCTGCTGCATAAGCCTCTTGTAGTGGTTATATACTGCAACAGAAAGCACTTTCTTGGTCTGGTCCTGCCCTATTACATACTGGTCCAGAAACTTTCTTATCTCTTTAGGCTTTTTCAGCTCCAGCTCGGCTGTAATAGCCGATGAGCTGCTTTGCCTTAGCTCTTCCATAACAATGCCGTGCGCCTGCTCTATACACCTGTCGCATATATGGGCGCTGATGCCTGCAATCAGCAGGTTGGTTTCCGGCTTTTTCCTGCCACAAAACGAGCACTCTAAAACTTCTTTTGCCATATTAAAAACGGTTATCCATAAACAGGGATTCAGCACCCTGCTTACGGATAACGCAAAAAATATAATTTATTATTCTTATTATTCCCTTACAAGCACTTCATCAATCATGCCATACTCTTTGGCCTCTTCTGCCTTCATCCAGTAATCGCGCTCGCTGTCTTTGTGTACCCTGTCATAGCTTTGCCCAGAATGTTTAGAGATGATCCTGTAAAGTTCTTCTTTCAGCTTAAGCATCTCGCGCAGGTTAATTTCCATATCGGTGGCAACACCCTGTGCACCACCCGATGGCTGGTGTATCATTACCCTTGAATGCGGCAGCGCCGAACGCTTGCCTTCTGCACCTGCACAAAGCAGTACAGCACCCATACTGGCAGCCATACCGGTACATATTGTAGCCACATCAGGCCTTATGTACTGCATTGTGTCATACATACCCAAACCGGCATATACGCTTCCGCCGGGAGAGTTAATATATATCTGGATGTCTTTGCTGGCATCTGTACTTTCCAGGAACAATAGCTGTGCCTGAACGATGTTTGCCACCTGGTCGTCTATACCTGTGCCCAGGAAGATGATCCTGTCCATCATAAGGCGCGAAAAAACGTCCATTGCAACGGCGTTCATCTGGCGCTCCTCAATAATGTTAGGTGTAAGGTTTGTTGGTGTAACGCGTGTTACAAGCTTGTCATAATATAAGCTGTTTACGCCATGGTGCTTAGTAGCATATTTCCTGAATTCTTTACCGTAATCCATTTTTTTTAATCAATTTCTTTTAGCTGTTTATACTATTTTGGAAACAAAAAGCGCCAACCAGACGGCTGACGCTCAAAGATACTCAAATTTTATCAGAAATTATTCACCGTACATTTCTTTAATAAAGTCTTGGTAGGTAATTTCTTTCGTTTTGTATTTTACGTTTTCCTTGAACAGGGCAAGCATCTTTTCGCTCATTATCTGCTCAGAAAGCCTCTTCACTTCATCCTTGTTAGAAAGCACCCTTGCAATAATATTTTCTACATCTGCATCGCTTGGGTTTGTTTGCCCAAACTGTGCCATCTGCATTTTGATAAGATTAGATGTATAAGCTTTAAGGTCTTCAAAATTAACCTGAAGGTTATTGCCTGTAACAATTTTACCTTCTATAAGCTGGTAACGAAGCCCTTTTTCAGATTTGGCATACTCCTCTTCAGCCTGCTCAGGTGTAAGCGGGCTTTCACCTACAGTTTGTATCCATTTCTTAAGGAATTCAGCCGGAAGCTCAAATGAAGTACTTTCTACAAGCCACTCTGTTACATCGTTAAGGAATTTCTGGTCGGCCTGCTGTGCAAACTGGCGTTCTGCATCTTCCTTAATTTTTTCTTTTACTTCTTCTACAGATGTTACCACACCTTCGCCAAATAACTTATCAAAAAGTTCCTGGTTAAGCTCTGCTTTTTCTGTAGTGGTTATTTCTTCAATAGTAAAGTTTACCTCTATATCAAGGCCGTGCACATCATCATGGCTTACTTTAAGGTAATCCATAAGCTTATGGTCATCATCAAAAAGCCCTTTTGTAGAAACAGTAACTACATCGCCTACCTTTTTACCGATAAACTTCTTAGCTACGGTTTTGGTTTTAAAGTCGGCAGTATTAAGGGTAACTTCATTGTTTATGCCTTTTTCCTCGTTAGAGAATATACCGCGCATATCGTCACCTTCCTCTACCTTATCTTTAGAAATCATTTTGCCATACTGCTTTTGTATGCGCTCTACCTGCTCATCAAGCATTTTATCATCGGCAACAATGTTATATTTGGTTACTTTGTTTTTACCGGCAAGATCAACAGTAAATTCAGGAGCAAGGCCAAGTTCAAATTCAAAAGAATAATCATCAGCATCCCAGTTGAAATCTTCTGTAACTTTAGGAAGCGGGTTACCCAGTATATCCAGTTTTTCTTCTACAAGGTAATCGTTTAATGAAGATTGCAGCAACTTGTTAACCTCATCAAGAAGTATAGCTTTGCCATACTGCTTTTCTATAAGGCTCATTGGCACTGCGCCTTTCCTGAAACCCGGTATGTTAGCGTTTTTCCTGTAGTCTTTTAATACCTGTTCAACCTTCGGCTTATAATCTTCTTTTGTGATAGCTACTGTTACAACAGCATTAAGTGCATCAACCTGCTCTCTGGTAATATTCATCTATTTGATTGTTTAAATAAGAAAATTGGCTGCAAAATTATTGTTTTTTTACAACCTGCACAAGTTTTTAATGTATTGTGTTGCAAGTACTGAAGCTGTAAAAAAGACAGCTATTTGTTATCGCGTTCAGAAATTCCCGAAACCAGCGACTGGCAAATTGAAAGCACGATGCTAAACAGCAATGCGCTCCAAAAGTTGCGAACATCAAAGCCCGGCACCAGTGCATCGCACAATACAATAATTATGGCATTTATTACCAACAGGAACAAACCCAGCGTAAATATGGTAGCGGGCAGGGTAAGTATAACCAGCACCGGTTTAACAAAAATATTAAGCAGGCCCAGTACCAGCGCCACCAAAAGGGCAGCCTCCCAGCCTGTTACCCTTACACCCGGCAAGAGGCGCGAAAGTATGAGTACAAATATGGTAGTAAAGAAAATTTTTATAAGCGTTTTCATGCCATTTAATTTATGGTAAAATTAAAAAAAGCACCCTTTTTACAGGGTGCTTTTAAGAAAAATTTATTTACAGGCATTAATCTCCATTACTTGGCAACACCGTTGCGCCCGGGTAGTTACCGGCACTTACAAGCGGCAGTTTTGCATTATAATGGTTGTTAATTACTTTAAGCACTTCATTAGCTATAACAGCATAGCCCCTTGCGTTAGGGTGGATACCGTCAAGCGAGAACAGCACTGTGCTGATTGTAGCAGTACTGAAATAATCAGCAGTATAAATCTGTCCGTCTTCTGTCCTTAAGCCTGAAACCAACTGGTTAAGTATCTGGTTCATATCGGCAACAGCAAGGTTTTTAGACGCAGCAATCTGCCTTATCGACTGGTTAAAGCTGGCGGTAGCAGTTGCCACAACCGAAGTTTCTGAAGGGATAAGTATGTGCTGATCCTGAAGCGGATAGGTTATACCAAACAGGTTAAACGGCTCAGGTGCCCCCTGAGGAGCCGAACCGATAGCTGAACTTGTAGATAACAGTACTAGATCTGAAGCGGTGGCCTGGCGTGCACGCCCGTATGCATTACCTAAAAATGCCGCAAGCTGCGGATCGAAACCTGCAAGTGTAAGTGCTCCCGTTATCTGAGGGCCAAAGTTAGTAAGCGTTTCATCGGTAATTAACAGCGGGTTATTGCCATTAGGGTTTAGCAGGTTTATCCTGTTACCCTGCCCTAAAGCTGTAAGTATCTGCTTTAGTGGCCCATATAGCTGCTGGTTTAGCTGCTGTATGGTAGCCTGGCCCACTGCCGCATCGCCATCGCCGATAACAGAGGCAGAAAGCGGATTGTATGGTACCGTTGTAAAGAACGGTATAGAAGTAACATCCGGTATTGTAGCCACAACACCTTTAGCACCGTTTGATGTAAGGGTATTTACTATCTGAGAATATACTCCTGCAAAAACAGTTGGGTCGGTAATATCATTAGAACCGTAAGTAGCAGGGTTCATGTTACCCTCCTGGTTAACGCCTGTACCGCCAGAGGTTGCAAATGCAAGCACATCGTTATTACCAATCCAGTTGGTAAAGAAAGTTGGGTTTTTAGACATCGCGTCACCTAAAACAGTAGCGGTAGGCGATGTTGCCGTACGTGCAAAATAAGGGTTAGCCTGCCCCAGTGGCACACCTGCTATGTTACCATAGCCTTCTGCCAGCAGGTGGAACGATTTTGCTCCCGGCACACCCATATTGTTATATGCCATTGCAAACTGGTTGGTTATATCTACCGTTGGTGTACCGGCAATATTTTCAGGGCCGCCGGCACTGGCATCTATAATAAGCCTTGTTGGCTGTATAACATTCCCGTTAAACAAAAGCCCGCCAAGGTTATCGGTATCGGCATCAAAAGGAGGCTGTGTAAACTCTCCGCCACCCACTACGGCAAACTGCTGTGCCAACAGGTTAGGGAATGAGTACTGCTGCCCCACGCGCGACATGGTTCCGTCCATAACTCCCGCGGTAAGCGAGTTGCCTATAGCCACATAAGAACTAAAATCGGCATCGCCGGCACTGTAATTACTGTCGCTAAGTTCGTTTTCAAATTCCGGTTCGCAGCCGGCAAACACAAATGCCAGCACTGACAGGTATATAAATTTATTTTTCATCATCATTTTTTTTAGAAGCTGTAGGTTAAGCCAATACCGGGAGAAAACACAACGTTTTTATAGGTTCCGCCAAATGTTACATCATCCTGTGTACCTTCGGTATAATGGTCGTAAGAATTATCGGTTTCATCAAAGTGCAGGTAAAGGAAAGATACATCCACACCCAGTTTGTTTGTTACCTGATAGGTTAAACCCCCAGTAAAGCCCATAGAGTCGTTACGTGGGGTTTCCGGGGCAAAATAGCCATCCTGCACGGGGCTTTCATCAAAGTACCAACCGGCACGGAAAGCAAATTTCTCATTAGGCTTAAACTGTGTACCCAAACGGTAAGTACTGGCATCTTTATAGTTACGCGGGTTAACAGATGTTGGTATACCATCGGCACCAAAATCTACAACAAGCGCATCATATACATTCCAGTAAGCACGGTTATAGTCGAATGCCACAAGCCATTTATCACTGAATTTATATGATAGACCAACGGTAAGTTCTGCAGGCAATGGCAGGTCGGCGCTAAAAGTTGTATTAGGGTAAGCGCCCTGTGCAAATGCAGGCAGGTCGTTAAAGGTAGCATCGCCATCACGGGCTTCCATAGTAATTTCAGAGCGGTAGTTAAAACCTATCATTAAAGGGTCTATAGGGTTAAACATAAAGCCTGCGGTATAACCCCATGCATTTACGCCGGTGGCATCAATAGTAACGTCAGAGCGTTCTCCCTGCTCGTTCGTAAGGCTCCTAGTAAGGTTCCTGTTAAACTCTACACTACCCGTAACATATATTGGGCCACCGCCAAAGCTAAGCCTGTCGCTGATTTTGAATGATACGGTAGGCTGTATGTAAATAGCCTGAAGGTCGATATTGTTTACAAGGTGAGAACCCTGCCAGTCCTGGTCCCACTCCACGGCACTGCCGTATGGCGTATAAACCGCAAGGCCGGCCGAAAACCATTCGTTTACTTTATACGATACATAAGCATTAAACGGGGTACCCACATTTTCTGTAGAGGCCTTCCAGTTATACGTTTCGTTCTGGAATTTGGTACGGGCAAAAAGGGCGTTACCGCCTACAGATACATTAAAGCGGTCTTCTAAAAACGCCATACCCGCCGGGTTAAAAAACAGCACTTCGGCACTGTTTACCACCGCTACGCCAGTATGGCCCATAGCAAGCTGCTTTTGCCCCTGAAGGGAAACACGGTATCCTCCCGCAAAGGCAGAAGACGCTGCTAAAGCCGCAATTGTTAAGGATAAAATTTTTCTCATTGCTATAAATTAGTGTTAGTTTTTGATTTTTATTAATCTCTTATTCAAAATTACTATAAAATATGAATTACACAACATTTGAGCTTAAAATATTATGAATGCATAATATATATTTCATACTATTAAAAACCTTTAATTGATTTTTAGTTAGGTAAAACTGTTAAAACACAACAATATCTTTTAACAATTACCTGTTTTGCATAAGCAGCCACACACCTAACTCCTAATAAAAACTTAAACCTTAATGCGTTAGGCGTTTAATGCTTATCTTTCCTGTACTAAATCTGATTTATGAAATTTGTGAAGAGGCTCGGCATTATAATAGTAGTTTTATTACTACTGCTTATTGCCGTAAACTATGGCGCGGCATGGTATATAGAGAAAAAGCTCCCCGAAGTGTTACAGGCGGAGAAAGATTTTCCTTACAACATTAATTATAAGGATGCCGATGTACAGTTGCTGAGCGGCAGTATTATTATTACCGAAGCCTATGTTGCACCCAAGGATACCGCATCTGCTAAAATGAACAAGGGCGCCTATGGCAAAATAAAATCCATCGAAGCTAATCATTTTAACCTGTGGGGCATATTGTTTGAAGACCGGATAGAAGTTAAGAATGTTATAATAGACACACCCGAAATTATACTGTACCCGCGCGAGAAAAAATATAATGCAAATGATGACCTTGTAGAACCATTTAAGCAGACTATTAAAACGGAGAGTGTTATTGTTAAAAATGGCCGTTTCAGGATGCTGGATACCCTTCACGAATTTATTGCAAAGGCAGACAATATCAACTTTGAAATTAACAATATTAGCATAGACAGCAACACAATAGAAAAGAACATACCCCTTCGCTACCGCGATTATACGTTTAGCTGCGACAGTATTTATTACCGCGTTAACGAATTTTATAATATAACAGCAAAGAGCATAAACACATCTGACACCAGTTTTACCGCAGAAAATTTTAAGCTCATACCTTTACAAAAGCGTTTACAATTTAACCGTATGATACCTGTTGAGCGCGACCAGTTTACTATATCGGCACAACGCATAGCCATACCTTCTACAAATTGGGGCTTTATAAATGATACCCTTTATTTTCATGCACCCGAAGTGATACTGGATAATGTGAATGCCAATATTTACCGTGGCAAAATGGTTAAAGACGACCAAAGCGTTAAGAAGCTGTACAGCCAAATGCTGAGGGAACTTACTTTTGACCTTAAGGTTGACAAGCTGATGCTTAAAAAAAGTAAGATTGTATATGAAGAGCAACAGGCTTATGACAGGAAACCCGGCATAGTTTCTTTCACCAATTTTTATGCAAGTGTATACAATGTATACAGCCCCATCCGCAAAGAAAAATTCCCCGAAACAAATATAGATGTGCAGTGTAAATTTATGGGTACTGCCCCCCTTAAAGTAAACTGGCATTTTAATATTACTGATAAAACTGATGCCTTTACCATAAACGGCCACCTTCAGGATATAGATGCCTCACAAATCAATACGGTATCCGGAGCTTTAATGAATGTACACACAACAGGAAATATTAAAGATGTGAAGTTTACATTTCATGGCAACAGGAATAATGCACACGGTAGTTTTGCCATTGCCTACACAGACCTTAAGCTAAAGGTACTGGAGAAGGACGGAAAAGGAAGAAGGGGGTTATTATCATTTCTGGGCAACCTTGTTGTTAAAAACAAAAGCGGAAACAAGGGCAATGAGTCCGGGCTTAAAGAAGTTGATGATATAACTGCCGAAAGGGACAAAACAAAATCAGTTTTCAACTTTTTATGGCGCTTTGTGCAGCAGGGTTTAAAGCAAACCATATTGCCCAAAGTAGTACAAAAGGTTGCAGGTTAATATAAAAGGCCCCGCTATACAGCGGGACCTTGCTTAACTAAAAACTACAAAATCCTCTTAAGGTATTAAGGAAGACTATTAAGCATGCTTATAAGGGCAGGATCTGAAACCGATGCGATATCAGAACTGTCTATAACAATTACATCGTTCCCCACAATGGTTACCTGCTTAACCGCAATAAGCCAGTTATTGCCCGAACCGGAAACAAATATTACATTAAACTGTGCACCAATAGGTATATAATTACCAAGCTGCTCAAACATATCAATGCCATAGTTAAACATCTTTATATCGAACAGCATGTTTTGTGAACCGCCCTGATAAGAAAGATATACAGCCGAGTTAGTATCATTAAACCCATCCGGAACATCAACCCATATATCAGTACGCTCGCCATCAACTTCCATCAGCTTATCAATATTGCACCAGCCGAAAGAAAGCATTTCCATGATGTATTTACCGTCTTCAACCCTAACGTCTCTTGTATTGCCGTCTTCGTCGGTGTCTTTTTCCCATACAACATCGCCGTTTTCATCTTCCTCACCTGTCCACACAATCATATCATTGGTGTCGGTATCCTCGCCGCCGCCTGTAAGCTCTGTAGGTACTTCTAAAGTATAAGAAGCGCCATCATCAACAACCTGGCCTTCCTCTGTAGTCATTTCTACAAAGAACTCACCTCCTGTAAATAAAGGACTAACTTCAGAATCCGGCGTTGCCTCACCCTCTTTTACCCCTACTGTAGGCATACCGGTTGCAACCATATCCGCAACCCCGAAAATTTCGATAAATTCAATTTGCACGGTACCTTGCACTGGCCTGCCATTAGCTGTTAGTGTGCGGGTATCCACATTAATTTTTACTCCTTTTTCAGAAGCAACAGTTGCAAGTTCGCCATTAGCTTCAATAGTAAAATACTGTTTAAGGTTGTCGCGGTTGTTTTGCCTTAATTCGGCAAGGTTACCTTCATTAAACTCGTTTTTGAGATTATCGGCATTACCCGATTTTGAATTGTCTTCGCTGCTGCAGGCAGTAAAAATCAGTGCCGCAATTGCAGCTTTTAGTAATAGTTTAGTTTTCATAATTAAAATTGGATTTAAATTAAACGTTTAGTAAACAATAGCCGGCTTAGTTGTTGTCATAAAGTTAAATAAACATAAATTATCACTAATAAAAAGCGTT
>NZ_JAMWYY010000028.1 GCF_024305175.1 Flavobacterium sp. | reverse complement strand
TCTTGTGTTTTACCGGCTCACCAAACTTGTAACTGCCAATTTTATTTTCCTCTTCATCAAGGAGTGAATAATTATTTCCGCCGGTATATTCAACTTTGTACTTGTGACTGTTTTTTACAGCATCCTTATCGGCAAGTATAACGCTTATAGGAGAGTTGCTGTATAAGTCAACAGTCTTTACCCTGCCTTCGCGCTTATACTTTATGTTCAGGTTAAGATCTCTTACTGCTGATTCTGCAATTGTCCTCGACTTTATAATTTCAATTTCATTATCAACAGTACTTTTAATATTACCCATAAGGTCTACTTCGCTAAGTGCTGCCAGTTCAGAAACCATTCCTCCCTTTTTATCATCCTTTACAAGTATAATAGCTGAAGCACTATAGCTTGGTATGGTATATCTTAAATAAACAAATGCGCATGATAAACAAACTAAAACGCCTACTATAAACCATGGCCATTTTGAAAGATAGGTATATATAGAACGTTTTAGGTCAAACTGAGACTCCTGATTATTACTGTTTTTTTCCTCTATTTGCATTTTATCTTGTACTTAGTGCAATTATTGTAACTATAAGTGAAATAGCAGATATACCTACAGTTAAGTTAGGCCCTATAATTGATGAATTTACCTTTGTTTTATTAGGCTTTACATATACTACATCGTTATGGTCAAGGTAAAAGAACTCACTTTTAATAAAATCAGCACTTGTAATATCAACTGTATTAAGTGTAACAACTCCGTCTTTATCGCGGATAACCATTATCTCTTTCCTTTTCCCGTAAATAGTCATATCTCCCGCAGTACCTAAAGCTTCAAGTAAGGTTATCCTGTCGCCTACTACATTAACAGGGCCAGGGCGGTTTACCTCTCCGATAACTGATACTTTAAAATTAATCACCCTAAGATTAACGCTTGGGTTGGTAATCTGCTTCTCGAGCATTTTCCTTATTTTCTCTTCAGCCTCTACCCGTGTAAGCCCTGCAAGCTTTACTTTACCTAAGCCGGCAAAATCGATCTCTCCGTTAGAGTCTATAAGATAACTGATTAAAACGTCGTTATTTGCTCCGCTGTTTATCTGGTTACTCTGTAAGTTAAGATACATTAAGTTAAAGGGAGCGGCCAGTTCCGGCTCATCTGCAGTAACAGTAATTACAAGATTATCATCAGGTTGCAGCACATTAGCATAATTTACCGCATTTATTGTTTCACTGTCTGCATTATTTTCACTCAGATAAACAATTTTTTTATTTGAAACACATGAAGTGATTAAAAACAATATTGAAAATAACGCTAAAATCCTCTTTATCATGAAAAGTTAAATTTAACTGGGAATTTAATCCTGATTTGGGGCAAAGATAATTTTTTATACCTACTAAATATACTACTTAATAAAAAAACATTATTTCTTAACGATATCCTTATCCAAAGCTTCAAAGGCTGAATTCATGCTTTTAAATTCAGGTACAATCATTTTCATCTGCATTACCACATCTTCATTATTAAATGTGTAGGCGCTCTCTATAAGGCAGTCAGTAAGGTAACGCAACTGGTTAAAGTCATCATTTTCCTCCTCGGCTATCATTATTTTGTCATGGTGAGTGGGCAGTGTTTTCGACTTGTCATTTAAAAGCTCCTCATACAGCTTTTCTCCGGGCCTTAAGCCAACAATTTTAATCTCTATTTCCTTATCAGGAACAAAGCCTGCAAGACGTATCATTTTCTTGGCAAGGTCAATAATTTTAACCGGCTTGCCCATATCAAAAATATATATTTCGCCGCCTTTACCCATAGCACCGGCCTCAAGCACAAGCTGGCATGCTTCGGGTATTGTCATAAAATATCTTATAATATCCGGGTGTGTAAGCGTAATAGGCCCTCCGCTTTCTATCTGTTTGGTAAACAACGGAACTACAGAGCCGTTAGAACCCAAAACATTACCAAAGCGCGTAGTAATAAACTTAGGGCCACTGGCATTTTCAGCAATAAATTTGTTATGAAGGCCCTGTACATATTTCTCGGCTATACGCTTGCTCGCCCCCATAACATTACTTGGGTTAACCGCCTTATCTGTAGATACCATTACAAAACTGTCGGCTCCATACTCGCAAGAAAGGTCAGCTATATTTTTTGTACCTAACACATTAACAAATATTGCCTGAGACGGGTTTTGCTCCATAAGTGGCACATGCTTGTAAGCTGCGGCATGATATACCACATGCGGCTTATATTTTTTAAACACCTGTTCTGCCTGTGTCCTGTTCCTTACATCAGAAATAACAGTTACAAGCTCGCTTTTAGATTCTATCTTGCTTATCTCAAGGCTCAGGTGGTGCAACGGTGTTTCGGCCTGGTCGAGCATGATAACACACTGTGGATCAAACTGGATTACCTGGCGCACTATTTCGCTGCCTATAGATCCTGCCGCACCTGTTATAAGTACACGCTTTCCTTTTAACTGAGATGATATAGAATAATTGTCGAGAACAATTGGCTTACGCTCCAGTAAATCCTGAATCTGGAAGTTTTTAATCTTTTTCGAAATTTCTTTCTGGTCTTCCCAGTCAGATACCAGCGGAACGGTATATACTTTATAATTAAAGTCAAGACATTCATCTACAATTGCAAGCTTTTCGTCTTTAGTAAGGCTTTTATCTGCAAGTATTAATGCCTGCGCATTAAAAACGCGCATAAGTGTAGATGTCTTCTTTTTGTGCTGCAATATAGGCAGCCCAAGAATCATTTTAGATTTGTTCTGGCTGTACTTATCTATAAAGCCAACCAGTTTAAACCTTGCAGGAACTTCCGATTTTAGCGCGTTGGCTACCGCAATAGCGTTGGCATCGGTGCCATAAATTATGGCACGTGTTAGCTGAAGTTTTTTAGATTGGTTAAGATAATTCTCAAAAAACTGCTTTACAAGAACCCTGTACAGGAAAAGGCAGCTAAACGAAAATACTGCATTAATAAGTATACCTATGTTCAGGAAAAGTAAATCTCCTGTTAATGATTTATAAAAGCTGTTTAATGCCAGTAACAGGAATGCTGTTGTAAATTGCGAGAAAAATATTTTAACCGCATCTATATAGGAAGAGTGCCTTATAATGCCCGAGTATGTCCTGAAAACACGAAAAGTCAGCACACTTATCAGAAGATAGGCAGGCACACTTATACTAAGCAGATGGTGCTTAATATATATTTCGCCTGTGCGGTAGATAAGCAGGTAACTTATCAGGGCGGTTACAGACACAACAAATACATCAAGGAGGAAAATTATCCATCTTGGCAGGTAGCCCAGGTTATGAAAAGTATGCCAGAGCTTAGTGCTGTCTAACGCATAATCAATTGCATCAGCAACATTTTTTTTAACTTTTTTCTCCACTACTTCTTCAGTTTTAACTTAGTCATCTATCATGCCCCCCTTGAAACAAATTTATAACTTTTTTAACATAAACTCTTAAAAATCATCATAAATATCGTGCTATTGCATTTTTAATCCTCGACCGTTCGTCATCATTTAAGTTAGAACCTGATGGCAGGCAAAGTCCGTTTTCAAATAACTGTTCGCAAACCTTTCCTCCATAATACGGATACTTTTCAAACACCGGTTGCATGTGCATTGGTTTCCATAGCGGCCTTGACTCTATATTCTCAGCATCCAGAGCTTTGCGTAAATCCTCACGTGTCTTGCCACCGTTCTTTTCAGGGTCTATAGTAATAGCTGTAAGCCAGTGGTTAGAAAAATAATCATCATTAGGTTCTGTAAACACAGTAACGGCATCATTGCCTTTAAATAAGTCACGGTAAAAATGGTTCATTGCCCTGCGCTTTTCTATATGGCTGTCAAGCACCTCCATTTGTCCGCGTCCAATACCTGCACATATATTGCTCATGCGGTAGTTATAACCAATTTCACTATGCTGGTAATGCGGGGCATTATCTCTTGCCTGTGTAGATAAAAACACCACTTTATCTTTCTTTTCTTTGCTTTTGGTAACCATCGCGCCCCCGCCGGAAGTAGTAATAATTTTATTACCATTAAATGACAACACTCCATACTCACCAAAAGTACCACACTTTTTGCCTTTATAAGTACTGCCCAGTGCCTCTGCACTGTCTTCTACCAAAGGTATGTCATATTTATTGGCTATAGCTGTAATTTCGTCTGCTTTAAATGGCATGCCGTATAAATGAACCGCTATAATAGCTTTTGGCTTGTTGCCTTTTGCTATACGGTCTTTTATGGCTTCTTCAAGCGCTATAGGGCAAATATTCCATGTTTCAGGCTCACTGTCAACAAAAACAGGAGTAGCCCCCTGATAAGCTATTGGGTTTGCACTTGCAGAAAACGTCATGCTCTGGCATATAACCTCATCACCTGCGCCCACACCAAGCATAACAAGGCTAAGGTGAAGTGCTGCAGTACCGGAACTTAAAGCGGAAACATGAATATCAGTATTAAGATATTTTTCAAGATCCTGTTCAAAACCATTTACGTTAGGCCCTAATGGCGCTACCCAGTTAGTATCGAACGCTTCTTTAATATATACCTGCTCATTACCCCCCATATGTGGTGAAGAGAGCCATATTTTGCTTTTTTCCATGATAATGTGGTAAGGTTTGTTTAAGCCGCAAAAGTAGCGGTTTTAATGTAACGTTTTTAACAGGCTATTTAAATTTTAAGTAATTTATAAAGGTTTTATGTTATCTAAACTTTAGGTATGGCAAGGACCTTTTCCTTAAACCTGTGAAAGTAAGTTGTATCATCTTCTATATCCCGCTCTATAATCATCCCTGCTGCAATTTTATTGCGGTTGCCAATTGATATCTTAGGTATAGATGCGGAGTTTATGCCAAAAAGGTTTTCATCTCCCACTACTGTAAATCCTGAAAAGCATACATTAGGGCTGATAAAATTATAATTGCCTATCCTGGTATCATGCCCCATACTTGCCCTTGAGTTGATAAGTGTATAATTACCCACAACAACATTAGGCCCAACATTTACATAAGGAGCTATTACAACACCCTCGCCTATTTTTGCTGATGGAGATACATACGCTAAAGGATGTATAAAGGTTTTAAATACAGCGCCTTTTGTAAGAAAATCTTCGGTAATGGCTTTGCGGAAAGCAAGATTGGCAATACCCATTATATAAAAACAGGAGCTATCTATAACATGGTCTTTAATAGTGCCAAGGTAAGGTGCCGAGAATGAATAAGAACTATATCCTGCCTCATTATCATCTATAAAGCCGCAAACTGAATATTTAGAAGTACCTGAAAGCATATTGGCATGTGCAAGATATTCATCTATTTCGGCTGCATGGCCTCCTGCACCTATAATTATGTATTTATCCATGGTTAATAAGGTTGGTTTTATTTGCTATTTTGCTGTATAGCCGCCATCAATTACAATATCAGTTCCGGTAATCCAGCGCGAGGCATCAGAGAGTAAGAAGGCAGCACCGTTAGCGATATCTTCGGGCTTGCCCAGCCCCAGCGGATGCAAACCGGTAACAAACTGTAATTTCTGTTCATCTTTGCTATATTCTGATGACATAGACATTGGCGTTACCACCACTCCTGGAGATATGGTATTGAAGCGGATGTTTTTTGATGCATACTCTACCGCCAAAGACTTTGCCCCGGCAATAAGAGCGCCTTTGCTCATGCCATATAACGATTTGCCCATTTCGCCCACAGTGCCCATTACAGAGGCTACAAACACTACGCTGCCACCATCGGGAATTATGTTGGATGCCTTGCATACTGTTTTAGTAAGGCTCATGGCGGCAATAACATTTGTATTAAAGACCTCCTGCATTTTTGCTTCGGTAGTGGCGCGGAGCGGCATGGTTGGCGATACACCTGCACAATTAACAAGTCCGCTAAATGCGCCTTTTTGTGCAACAGCCTGCTTTACTGCATCGGCAACAAATGCTGAATCATTTATATCAAGATCAAACACCAAATGGCGTTGTGGCTCATCTGTATGTTCAAGCGTTTCCTGTAGCCTTTCGCGGTTCCTGCCAAAAAGCACCAGTGTGGCGCCAAGTTTACTGCAGGTTATTGCTATTTGCCTGCCAATACCGGATGATGCGCCGGTAACCGCTATAACTTTACCATTAAGCTGAAAAGCTTTTACTGCTTCGTTCATATTTCTACTATATCGCTAATATGGCAGTTGTTGGTTTTTATTAATGCCGATGCCCATGACATACCCACGCCAAAGCCGCACAGGAACAGTTCTTTATCGCCTTGCAGTTTGTGCTGAAGCTCTGATACTATTGTGAGCGGTATAGAAACCGAAGAGGTATTGCCAAACTTACCTACGGATGCAGGTACTTTGTCAGCATCCAGTTTTAATTTTTTTTGTAAATATTCGTTCATGTAGCTGTTTGCCTGGTGGAAAACAAAAAAGTCAGGCCTGCTCATATCCGCTTCGGCATAAGCAAATGTTTTCTTGATATCCTTCGGCACTTCTGCCAGTACAAAATTAAACACATCGGCACCGTTCATATAGCCGTGCTCATCCGTACGGATGTTGCCATGCTCATCAACTACTTTTTCGGTAAGCGTTTCGGGTGTGCTGGGGTTCCTGTAACCGCCGGCATCCATTTTTATGAGTGAAGAGCGTGAGCCGTCAGAATTTAAGGAGAACCAACTGTTGCCAAAGGCTTCATCTTTTTCTATCAGGGCTGCTATGCCGCCGTCTCCAAATAAAAAGGCTGTTTTCCTGTCTTTGGGGCTGTACACGCGCGAGCGGGTTTCGCCATCTAAAAGCAGTGCCTTACGGATGCCCTGCTGCTGCACAAAATTGTAAACGATAGATAGCCCGTAAACAAACCCTGAGCAACCCAGGTTAACATCAAATGCTATGGTGTTTTTACCGAGCCCCAGCCTGTCCTGCAATATAATTGATGTTGCAGGCATGCGGTAATCTGCCGTTTGCGATACAAACACCAAAAGGTCTATTTCGCTTTTATCTATCTGCATATCTTCGATAAGCTTTTCAGCAGCATGATAGCAAAGGTCTGATGCGCAGGTGTTATCATCTGCAAACCTTCTTTCATAAATACCTACTTTATCTACAATATCCTTTACATCTTCGGCAGGAAAATAACGGGTATATTCATAGTTATTAATAACCGTTTTGGGCACTGCCGCAGCAATACCTTTTATCCCGATATTTTTAAACTCCAGTAAAGCCATAATTTATTATTGTTGTTTAGCGGCAACAGCGTTATATAAATCTTCTACTGTTACCAGTTTTGCAAATTCAGCATCTTCTATCTGTACATCAAACTCACTGTCTAAAACAGCTATAAGCGAAAGCCTACTTAATGAATCCCAGGTATCATAATCCCTGAAGTTATCACTAAAGTTTACTTCCTGGTCTTCCATTTCAAGGGCCTCTTTAAGAGCATCTATAAATTTTTCCTGCATGATTGGTATGTTTTTAAGTATTATTTTCTTTAGTTCCTGTAAAAGGTATTGTTGTTGCCACGCCCTGCGTGTTTATATCGCTGCGTTTAATAACCTTAAGTACTGTTAAATATATAATTTTTAAATCTAAAGCAAAAGAAAGGTTATCTACATAATAAACATCATATTCAAACTTTTGCTCCCATGATATGGCGTTCCTGCCGTTTACCTGTGCCCAGCCGGTAATGCCCGGCTTAACCTCATGGCGGCGCGCCTGCCTTGCATTATAAAGGGGCAGGTATTTAACCAGCAACGGGCGCGGGCCTACAAGGCTCATATCACCCCTAACCACATTTATAAGCTGCGGAAGCTCATCTAATGAAGTGGTGCGTATAAATTTGCCCACTTTGGTAAGCCTTACCTCATCGGGCAAAAGGTTGCCGCTGGCATCTTTCCTGTCGTTCATGGTTTTAAACTTTATAACCCTGAACACCTTACCATGCTGACCGGGACGGTCCTGAAAGAAAAATATACTGCCCTGGTTAAATATGGCAAGCAGCACTATAAGCACCAGTAAAACAGGCGATGCTAACAGCAGTACCATAAAGGCTATCAAAAAATCTGAAAATGGTTTTATAACCTTCCTGTAAAGCATTTATAAAAATTTATTATATATTACTTTCATCTCTTCCAGGCAGTTAGAAAGCTCAAAACGTGCCGACTTCTTCTTTGCCTCGCCCGACATTTTGCTGTAAAGCTCCTTATCAGAATACAATTTAGCTATATTGTCTGCAAAAGCATTTTTATCGTCCCTGTTAAACAGGTAACCGTTCTCGCCACTGTCTATCAGGTCAGCATGTCCGCGTATATCCGAAGCTACAACGGGTTTTGCCGCATACATTTCTTCCGCCACATTCATAGGCAAACCTTCCTGCTTGCTCACCGATACGCCAATATCAGACATGGTTATAAGCTCGCCAATATCTTTACGGAAACCTAAGAAGTCTACATAACCTGCAACTCCCTGTTGGCGTGCATATTCTTCTGTAGCTTCTTTAAGTATACCCCTGCCTGCAAAGATAAATTTAAAATTGCTTATCTTTTCCTTTATCAAAGGTATGCTTTCCAGTATAAATTTATGGTCTTTCCTGTTAATAAATTCGGCAATATAAATTATGATAAAAGTATCCGGGCTATATCCGTTTTTTTCCCTTATTACATTTTTATCTGTAGACGATACACCTTTAAACTTATCCGAATTAATGCCTACCCCTGATGTTTTAAATACATTTTTTACGGCAAAGTTACGCTCGGTTACCACATTATAATCTTCCTCGTTCATGGTAATAATACCGTCAGTGTACTGAGAAAGGTATTTCTCCATAGGGTAATACAGCATCCAGTATATTTTAGGAGAGCCTTTATAAAAGTGGAAACCGTGTGCGGTATAAAGCACCTTAAGGCTTCCTCTTAACCTGAACTTTTTTGCAGCCAGCCTTGCCACTACAGAGCCCATTGCCGTGTGGCAGTGTATAAGGTTATAGTTTTCCTTTTCTATTATTTTTTCGAGCTGGCGCGTAGCCTTTACGTTATTTACAGAAAAAGGGTTCCTGTTTATAGGAAGGTTATACTGCTTGTCTGCTTCATGTATCTTGGTTTCGGGGTCATTTGCGGCAACATGAACCTCATAGCCTATACTTTGCAGGTACTGTATGTAGGGTATATGAAAAGCCCTGAAATGCTTATGTATGTTAGCTACAAATAGAATCTTTTTCATTAAAAAATGTTTTTAAGATCCTGCACCAGTTTGTTGCGCTCCTGTACCAGCTTAAACTGATATTTATCTATCTTATCAAGATAATCCTGCTTGCCTTCCTCCAGCTTTTCAACCATTTCATTAAGTTTAGCAGATGCAACAGAATCGATGCCCAAAACATATTCCGGCACGCCGATATCTTTCATAATGCCATAGCTTTTATTACCGCCATATGCAATGGCAATAGATGGTGTTTTTTCGTTAAGGGCAAATATTACAGAGTGAAACCTGGTACCCACCAGCAAATCGTAATAAGAATACAGCTTTTGCATTTGCCTGCAGTTAAGCGCGAAATCTTCCATATATACTACAGAGGCTTTAAGCTGCTCATTCAGGTTGTTATACACATCCTTTAGCGCAAGCCTGTCGTCTTCGTGGGCGCTTGGCCCCAGCGTGTGCGCTACAAGGCTGATGCGGTAACCACGGTTAACCTGCGTTTCTATAAAACGGGCAATTTCGTTAAGGTAGTTGCTGTAAAGCTCATCTGCATTGGCATAGCCGTCAAAACGGTATGGCCTTAGCGTTATTGCTATATTTTTCTTTGTTTTATCAAAGCCCTTAGATTCCAGGTAAGGCAACATATCTTCTTCTGCCCCTTTAAGGAAAAAGCCAAGATCAGGAATAGTAGGTGCATTTATACCCAGTTCTTTCCTTACAAACTCTTTAGATACATCTTCGCGAACCGATATAAATGACGACTTCTTTATAACCCTTTTTACCAGCCATTTGGCAAGGCTGTTTTTTAAAGGGCCTATAGAGTTGGGCAGTATAATAGTTTTTACTTTATAACGGTGTGCCAGCATAAGGTCGAAAAGAAAATAATACATAACATAGGCGTCATATATTTTACCGTAGCTGTGCAAAAAGCCTCCGCCTTTAACCACAATAGCCGAAAGCTGAGGAAAAAGCTCTAACGATTTTTTTTGCTCTGCAGAAAGGCTTGCCCTGCCTATTGCATTAAAAAATGAAAACCGCGAGGTGAGCAGCAATGTGCTAATAAAATCAGATATTGCGGTAAAACCCCACTTAATGTAAACAAATTTACTGTACTTAATTTCTGTAGATGTGTTTTTGCTTTTAACACGCGGATGCTGTAATATCCTGGTAATAAACTCATAACCCAGCCCTACCGATTGTGCCTTTTGCAATGTTTTTTCTCTTTCATTTGCACCCGATTCATATAGATATACCTGCAGGTCAGGGAAAACATCTTCAAAAACACGGATAGATTCCCAAACAAGTGCCTGGTCTCCCCTGTTTAAATCGGTATTACCGGGAACAACTAAAATTTTATTTTTCATTTATGCTTTGTAAAAATTTATCGTAATATTCGCGCCTCTTAACCTCTAAGGCGTTAAACTCATACTCTTTAGCCAGTTCAAAGTTTCTTTTACTGTGCGAAACCAGCACATCGCGGTTTAAAACCTTCTTTATTTTATCTGTCAGGTCATTTACATTACCCTTTTTAAATACCGCGCTGTCATCAAGTAGTTCTGGTATTCCTGCCACATCAGATCCTACACATGCACAACCGACACTCATAGCTTCTATAAGCGCTCTTGGAAGGCCCTCTGCATCACTTGGCTGTAAGTATAAATCGGTGTTTTCTAATATGCTGAATATCTCTTCATGAGGTATTTTTCCCGGAAAATTAACCCTGTCTGCCACACCAAACTGTTGTGCTATATTGGTAAGCCTTGCGGTATCACCGCCACCTACAATATTATAATGCACATCATACCCTTCCTTAACAAGGGTAGCCATAGCTTCTATTACATAATGATGGCCTTTGTGAGGCAGGTTTACAGCACCCAAAGAGGTGAAAGTTATCGGTTTTTTTATATCAAAATCAGCATAGCGTGCTTCCTTATTATTTTGGGTGGGAAGATTAGTTAACACAACGTCTGATATACCCACACCACCATATTTTGTCGGGTAACGCCCCTGAAGGAATTTTTTGGTTACATATATAACATAGGGAGCATCGGCTACCAGTTTTCTTAGTTTATTCCTGGAAAAAGGCGCATACAGCTTACCAAGAGAACCGTGGTTCCTTAAAGTATCCCAAGGGCATACAACCACCTCTACAAGATAAGGTTTGTTTATTTTTTTAGCATGTGCAACCGCTACAGAGCCAATAGTACTTGGCAGCCTCACTACTATAACATCTGCCTCCTCAACCTGTCGTATAATTTCCTGTTTGCTTTTAAAATAATTTTTTAAAAGAGCAGGCCTGTTAAACGGGGCTATCTCTTTTACATAAAGCCCATTTTCATTAAGGTTAATCAGTTTAGATGTATCATCCGTTTTAAAGACGCGCATTGCAAATTCAACCTGATTGCCCAGGTACATATAGCGTGCATACATATCCAGGTCTGCCTTAGATCCGTACTGGTTACCCTTTGAGTCTTTCCAGCGCGGGCCATCGTGAACAAATAAAACTTTTCTCATATTATTAACCTGATAATTTGTCTTTAAAATTTTTAAACTGGATAGCCGAATCAAAATTACTGATTGCATATTCCCTGAAAGTATATGCGGTACTGTTATTTTTTACTTCAGCAATTTTCTGTGCTGTTGCTTCTGCATTATAGGGGTCTATAAGGCAGTGGTGGCCATCCTGCGGAAGGCATTCTGCAATTGCTGAAATATTAGAAGTAACCACAGGTAAACCTGTAACCATTGCCTCTATCAAAGCATTAGGCTGCCCCTCTGTAACCGAAGGGAAGAAATACATATCAAAAGCCCTGAGATACTCCGGTATATTACTTTTATAACCTAATACCTGCACATTATTGCTTATCTGCAATTTTTCAATATATGGAATCAACTTATCTGTGTTATTACCTATTAACACAAAAAAAACAGTGCTGTCAGCATCAATCAGTATTTTGGCTACATCCAGTAAAAAATAATGATTTTTTGCTTCGGTAAAACGCCCAGTATGGCCAATTATAAACTTATCAGCAGGTAAGCCAAGCTTCTGCCTTAGCTGTTCTTTGTTTTCGGCTGCCGGGTTTATGTATTCTTCAATCTCAATTCCGTTCTTAATAACCTCAAAACGCGTATCAGCAGGATATTCATTTTTGAAGAAGAATTTTAAACCTGTAGCTGAATTGGCAAAAATATCTGTACTGTATTTATATACCAGCCTGTTCAGGAAGTTTGAGTAACCAATCCTGAGCTTTGTGGGGTTTGTAAAAAGGTGGCTGCTTTGCCTGTAAAATGTTATGCGCTTTTTTACACCGGCCAGTTTGCTGAGCATCATGGTTTGCCCTGCAAAGTTGGCATTAAAATCGCACACAACATCAAAGGCATTAGCTTTAAAAAAACGGTAATACCACCTCATTTTAGAAGGGCTGAAGTTACCTAATGGCTGAAAGACCATGCGGGCGCCTGTTTTTTGGTAGGCTTCAAACAATTCGTCTTTATTGCTGTTTCGCACCAAAACGGTAACATCCATACTGTTATTAAGGTACTTTAGAAACCTTAACAGGTATGTTTCTATGCCTCCCGATTTAACTGAAGGTATTATAAAGCATATTTTTAATTTGTGAGACATTGCCACTATTTTGCTGAAATATAATCGTTAATAAGCGTATTAATTTTATCAGACATTAAGAAATTATCAATTTTATGCTGACGGGATTTGTTACCCATTTCCTGCCTTAATCTATCGTCAGTTAACAACATTTCGAGCTTATTGGCTAGCTCTTTAAAGTCGCCAACCGGAAAAAGCATCCCGGTTTCATTATTTACAATAACTTCAGGAATCCCCCCAACATCAGAACCTATGGCTGGCACCCCTGCAAAACCTGCTTCTATTATAGAGTTTGAAAGGCTTTCTGAGCGTGAAGGCTGCACGAAAATGTCCATTGCGGGTAAAACTTCGGGAACATTATTAATGATCCCAAAGTTAATGACCTTGTCCTTAAGCCCGTATTTTTTTATCCTATCCAATAGCTGGTTGGTAACATCTGCGCCTTCCATCAGTCCAATAAGGCAAAGTTTAAAAGGCCTGTCTATTGCTTTGCTTGTAAGTTCGTTAACAGCATCAATTAATATATCAACACCTTTAGTTTTGGAGGCGAAAGCAATGCAACAGATATATAACGTATCATTACTAAAGCCAAGTTTTGCACGAGACTCCTCTTTGTTGAAAGGATTTAGCTTGCCTCCGTTATACAAAACCTCAAATTTATGAGCATGTGACGGATAAAAAGCGGTGTATTGTTTATTTACCGCATTAGATACGGCAAAAAAACGGGTGTTGAATTTATTTATCAGTGCTCTGTAAATGCGTGTAGTTTTTTTAAGCTGGCTTAAATTGGCCGCTTCTTTTATATTTTTATCTACAAGCATAAGCCTTACTGTATTCCAGCGGTGTTTGCACCCAAGTAGGTAACCAAATATGCCGGGCCACAGCGGCTGGAAATGCGAATGTATAATGGCAGGTTTATGCTGCTGCATAACCTTGTAAAATACTTTAAAAAAATCTTTAGGCTTTAATGCATTGGCAACATATAACGCTATATTATTTTCTTTAAGCTGTTGCAGATATTCTTCAGATTTTGGTTTAAGATTGTACATAACCACAATCTTTATACCCTTAGGCGCAGCAGCTTTAGAAAGGTCGATGATGTACCTCTCCAGCCCCCCGAACTTTTTGGAGTCATAGCCCATAACGTGGACAACAGTTTTTATCGCTTCTTTTTTATCTGCCATTTTTCTTTGCATTTATAATTTGAGCAAGCTGGTTAGACGACATAAACTCTGCATCAGGCCATTTTTTTACAATACCGGCAAGCAATTCATTAAGTAAAGCTATATTACGTGTGCGGTTTGCCTCATCTATATACCCAATGAAGTTTAGCCTGTGCGAAGAAAGTATAGCCGGTTTTTTATTATCAAATGCTGTCTGAATCCTTTTAAGGCAATCTGCTACATTATCAGTACCCGGATAGAGTGATGGTTCAAAAAAAGCATTCCTTACCAGGTAAAGCTGTCCATATTTGTTATACTTGCCTGTATAGTTAAGTTTTTTGCCGTGCTTTTGCGCAATTTTTGGTTCTTTTTGTATCGGTAATCCCTGTAATGAGGTAATTCCGTTTTCACTAAGCAGTTTTTCTATTTCACTGTTCCAGAAATATCCGGTAGCGATAAAAGATTCTGCCCTGTAACCAATCTGCTCTTCAAACAAGTTCAGCCCGTCGGGTATTGCTTTAAACATGGCTGCCCTCTGCTCTTCGTTATACGGATAAAAAGCGGTATTGTATATTTTTGATTTTTGCAGAAAGCCATCTTTAGAGAGGTTAAAACAGCCTAAATTAAAAGCCAGTTGCAGCTTTGGGTTTTTACCTTCTTTCAGTTCATTAAGCCACAGCAAAGGGTTAAGGTGCTCACGCCCGTGAAACTGCGGTACAAAAACTTTCTGCGCCATACCCTGCTGCCATAAAGCAAAAGCATTGCTATGCTCAGGATATCTTTCAAGGGTTTTTGTAAATGGTTCATAAATATACTCCTCAAATCCTGATTGCTTTATTTTCTCAAAATCAGGGTTAGCCACATTTGTATTGGCTGTTATTACGGGAGTATTACCATACTTGTCTTTATATTTTGAAAGGGTTTCAAAAAGGATTTCTAAATCGCTTGCACTAGCAAGAGAATCATATTTTGCATAAGGGTTTTTATCTACACCAATACCGCTTTTAAGCAATGTGTTATAAACATCTTTAGACGGCATAGAAATACCACCCCAGTCATCGCTCTCTATAACAATAATCCTCCGGCTGGTTTTCCACCCCTGAAGGTTTACCAGTTTTTGACCTATGTATGATTTTATACCCTGTATCATTATTTTCCGCTGATAGTTAAACCCAATTCGGTAGATGTCATAAATTCTACATCAGGCCATTTTTTAACTATGTTATCCAGTAGCTGCTTAAGCTGCTTAAGGCTGTTATCGCGGTTGGCAGTATCCAGCCCGCCTATAAAGTTAACCCTGTGTGAGCTTATAATGGCAGGCTTTTTCCATTTAAAAGCAAGCTCAATTTCTGCAAGGCATGTATCTATCTCATTTTTCCTGGAACCTGAAGGTTCAAAAAAGGCATTCCTGGTTATATAGATTTGTCCGTATTTATTTTTTTTGCCCAGATACCTGAAGTTCTTCCTTGTTTTACCTTCTCCGAGTACTTCTTTCTGGATTTTTGAAGTTGACATGAACTGTATGCCTTTAGACGCTGCAACAGGCTCAAGAGCATTATTAAAAGGACCGTTTGGCGGTACAAAAAAGCTTGCCCTGCGGCCATGTATTTTCTCGAACTGGTCCAGCCCGTCACTTACAATTGACTTTTGTAACTCAATATCATTGGCAAATTCAAGGTCAAATGCAGCCTGAAAGCCAATTTTTCCGTGCTTTCGCTTATATCCCCATACACCCTGGTCAAATGCCAGCAGCGCTTCTTTATCATCCTGCTGCAAAGCCCTAAGCCATGCTGCAACATTAAGGTGCTCACGCCCGTGGAATTCTGGTACAAATATGCCTGCATTGTAGCCTTCCTGCCAAAGCTTAAAAGCACCGTGTTTATTATATTTTTCTAATGTAGTGGTAAAAGGCTCATAGAAATATTCCTTATAGCCCGATGCCTTTATCTTTTCAAAATCAGGATTAGAAGTGAGGCTTACCGCTGTTATTTTTGCGCCCGAATTATTCTTGTCTTTTACAGAAGTTAATACTTCATAGAGCATTGATAAGTCTTCAGCAGAGGCAAGGGTATCATATTTATTGTACCTGCCACCTGCACCTTCTTCTATATTTAAGCCGGCAGCTTTAAGTGATTGGTATGCTTCTGCCGAAGGCATACGCACACTTCCCCAGTCATCACTCTCAAAAATTACTATTTTGCGTTTGCCGGACCAGCCCGGTATATTTGAAAGATTTTTAATAATTGTAGAAACTGCCATGAAAATTGATTTAAAGAAATTGCCCTATAAACTCCCGTATTGATACATTTAATGAATCGGCAAACCAGCCTATAAACGGTAAGCCGAGAACAAATATGCTTGTGCGTATTAAAAAGTCTGCAATAAAATATACAATCTTAGGAACAAATATTAATATGCAAATCCACTTTAACAGGTTTATAAATCGGGGGTTGAGTTTACTATAATCATACCCGCCCCTTATTGCCATCATGCAGGCTGCCGCTAAAATATATATTACTGCATTACCCATTGTACGGCTATAAAAAGCATAAGAGAACGATGCAAAATTGGCAAACGTAGCCAGGAAGAGGCCCGCAGTAAAAATAACAGCTTCGGCATTTGTCATTTTAGACCTGAAAAAGCCACCTATAATTATAAAAAGCGCAAAGGCATGCCCACCATAATATACAGCATCTGTTTTACCATACCTGGTATACCATACAGAGCTTTCTTTTTCCCTTCTCTCCATAATTGGGTCTATAGCCTCACCATACTGGTTTTGCCTGTAATAAGAATGGATTTTTTTATCTGCCAGAGAACTTTCCCCTGCCAGTTTTTCGGTTATACTGCCACTCAATGTTATAAAGAAAGAAGAAAAGTACAGACCTATCATAAATATTGTAGGGATGCGCTTTGCAAAAAGGGACAGCAAAACAGGCAACGCAATTATAAAATAGGCAAAGTGTATAAGCGGTGTAGCAAGTATCAGTAATATATATTTTCGTTCTTTAGTTTGTGCATAGCCCAAAACGCCGTTAAACATTATCCACATACCCGTCCATGTACGAACAGTCTGGAAACTGGTAACACTTCTGTGTATTATAAACAGTAGTATTATAAACAGTACTGAAAGAGCAATTTTTTTATTCTTGTCCCAAACAAGTATTTTAGAAAGTGCATTAGCATAAAAATAGCCGTATATACCTGCAACTACCGGAAAAAATAAAAACTTTACACCTAATATACTGCTTATTATAAATGAAAGAAAATGTACGTATACGTCATTTGGAGAACCCGCGAGCGGGTCTAATTCGATTATGTGCTTTAACCAGAGTAAAAAGGTTGATAACGACATGCCTTCATATAAATCGAGCATCTCCATATAAACAGCAGCATCGGCTTCTTCACCATACTGCATTAATGAACCGTAAATTATAAAGAACAACACAATAAGGACCTTCTTGTTATCCCATGACAAGTACTTAAGGCCCGAAAAAAGGCCTATAAGCGGTGAAAAAAATAACAGGATTATTGATAATCCTTTTGCCTGTCTTTCCTGTATCAATCCTTAAACTTTTATTTACCCAATATAAATTTAAATATATATTGTAAATTTTTGGTAATTAAACTTATACGCGGCTTCCTGTTTTGCGTAGCATACTTATAAACCGCGTTATATTTTGGCAGGATAGATTCTGTTCCAAAAAAATCTTTAAATATAGTAAGGGTTTCACTCTGTGCCTGCGCATACTTTTCCTTACTTTCTATAAGTTCTTCTATATTACTGATATTATTAGACAATGAATAATCGTCTGCCATGTTACGTTCAGAAAAATTGGTATTTAAATAATTCTGAAAGTTATTGTTGTTTACCAGCATAGGGTAATCTGCATTCTGAACGGGTGTGAGCGATGGTATGCCCAATGATGTTGCCTCCATAAAGCTGCGCCCTGTACCTACAACAAAATCAGCAAGGTACAAAAAGTCTGAACCTTTAACAGCCCTTTCATCAGTTATATAGGTTACCGGCACATTTTTCTCCTCTCCAGCCTTTACCAGCTTTTCAAACCTTTCTTTATCCTGAATCCTGCCAATAACAACTAATTCAACAGGATATTTCTCTGAAAGCTTTGCAACCAGGTTAAAAGTATCCAGAAGTGTCTTCTCATAAGCGCCGCCAAGCCTGCTGATGCGTACAAAGGTAATTTTATCGTGCTTTTTTTGCTCCTTTCTTAATGCATTATCTATGAATTCAAGTTTTTGAACCCTGTTAGGTATTAAAAAGATATCTTCTTTATTATAATTAGGGTTTTTAGTGAACCAGTCCTGATTTTCAGGGCTGAAAACAACTATACTGTCAGCATGCTGATAATTAGACTTTAAAGGATTTTTACCTCCGCATTTGTTAAGCACTATTGGTACATTAAACAAAGACGGAACCAGCAAAATCCTGTTTAGCGACTGCGAGTCAAAACAATGGATTATATCAGGATTAAACTCATCTGCTACTTTTTTTAGCTCACTTTTAACTTTAAGCAAACCGGATAATGATTTAGCTGCTGTTATGTGCCCGCCAAAGTGCTTGTTCTGTGCTAAAACAGGACTGGTAGCACTGCCAAAAGTTAAAACTTTGGTAGTATGCTCTTTCGCAACTTCATTGCAAACCTGGTTAAGTGAGTTATAATGCCCCCCAACACCATTACCTCCGTCATTAGATGCTAAAAAAAGTATATTCATATTATTATATTATTCGTTGCTCTATTTCAAGGTCAACGTTAAAACGCTCTTTTACTTTTTGCTGCACGTGCTTTATAATGCCAATAATATCCTGTCCGGTAGCGTTATCTACATTAACTATAAAACCACCATGTTTTTTAGATACCTCTGCTCCGCCAACCCTGTAGCCTTTAAGCTGTAGTTCATCTATCATAGGCCCTACATAATGCCCGGGTGGCCTTTTAAATACACTGCCCGCGTTAGGAAACTCTTTGGGTTGCTTTGCCCATCTTGCTTCCTTTACGGTTTCCATTTTATTTTTAATTTCTTCCGCATTGCCCGGTTGTAGCCCAAGCCATGCCTTTAGCACTATTTTGCCGCCTTCTTTCTGAAATATACTGTTCCTGTACTGGTAGCCAATATCATCTTTCAGTATTTCTTTAACGGTCATATCTTTTAAGTCAAGATATCTTACCTTTAAAAGTATGTCTTTAATCTCTTCGCCGCTGGCTCCTGCATTCATTACAACAGCCCCTCCGATAGAACTTGGTATATCAAAAAATATTTCGGCACCGCTTAACGACTTTTCCAATGCAAATTCGCTTAACTGCAATGTACTTGCTCCGGCCTCGCAGGTAATAACCCCCGGCTCTTCAAGAAGTACAGATGAGTAAGTTTCACCTACAATTATAAAATCCTGCTCATAATAATCACTTGCCAGTATAATATTGTAGCCACCGCCTATAATAATTTTACCCTCCTCTCCATTCTTAAAAATCTCAATAAAATCATCTTCGTTTTCAGGAAAATAGGCAGTACGGCATTTAGCCTTAATGCGATAGCTGTTATAATTGGTAAGATCAAAATTGTGTTCTGTCCTCACGATAGTGGTTATTTTTAGTTTTGATTAATTTTTGCGTGAAAATCCTTTTTTACTTTATCAAAAAAAGCAATATCATTTTTCAGTTCCTGCTCAAGCTTAGCCTGCATATCATCATCAATTTTTGGCGGCCTCATTTCTTTCCTGAACATGTTAAGTATCCGCCTGGAAACACGTATAAGCCCAAGCTTATGCAATGCAGCAGAAATAAGGACTACTGTATGGTTTGTAGGTATTTTGGCAGGATTGCGCCTTAAAACCTCATAATTAAGCTCTTTAAGGTCGTTAACTTTATCAGCACCTAAAAATTCTAAAACTATATTTATTGATGGCAGGGTGTTTTTTACAAGCGAATCAAAATCAAGTATAAGAAGGTTTTGCAACGGCATCAGCTTTGTAATTTCTTCAAACTGCTGGTGGTATCTGCTGCGCTCTAGATATGAGTAATGCTTAAAATGGTGGTATGATTTTTTTATGAGTTTAGGCTCCATTTTAATGGCATCTTCAAATTTCCTGTACTCGCGCCCCATGCTGTACTGGTGCCAGTAAAGCGAATAAGAACGGTCTATCGGATGCCTTAGTACAAAAATAAGTTTAGTATCAGGATTGTGCTCTAATATGCGTTTAACACTACCGGGATTAAAATTACAGTCGGCAGATGTTTGCCCAATAATTTTGCCCTGCTCCTTGTCTTTCATAACACCGTTAAACAGGCTCATGTACCACTCTTTACCACGGGGGTAGATACGGTCATCATCAAAATAAGCATGATCCATATTCCGGTCTATGATCTTAACCTGCGGATGGTTTTCTAAAAGATTATGAAGAAAGGTAGTGCCGCTCTTCATAGCGCCTCCTAATATAAAATCTGGTACCATAATACTATATTGTTTTTGCCGGGATACCCACAGCTGTTGAGTTATCTGGAACGTCTTTAAGCACAAGGCTAAAAGCGCCTATCTTTGCATTTTCGCCAATGGTAATGCCTCCTATTATTTGCGCGGCACTGTATATTTTTACATTCTTTTTAATATGAGGATAGGCTTTTTCTACTGCACCTTTACTACCCAGGGTAACATTTTGCCATATCATTACATTATCCTCTACTACAGAGCCAACCCCTATAACGATACCTGTTGGGTGCGGAAAGCTTATCTTTTTACCGATAACCGCATCATACGAAATATCACAGGCATACTTTGTTAACTGCCTTTTTTTGAGATACAGTATTAGTATGTTGTTTATAATATTACGCCTGCGTGCAAGGTAATAACCCAGCCTGTAATTAAGCGTGAGCCTGAAGGATACATTAAACAAAAATGTAAGCATTTTTCGCGGAACGCTTTTAGCTCCGCAATGCTCTAAGTCCTTATTTATAGTGCCTAAGAGTCCCAAAATACAATTATTTTAAGTTCTCCAATTTCTGGGCAAGGTTTTCATAGCCCCTGTATATTTGCCAGTCGTCTTCAATTGTTATCTGCTCATCAGATGTCATTCCTGCAAGCAGTAGAGCAATACCCGCCCTTAAATCAAGAGCCCTTACAGTACCGCCTTTAATAGGGTTGCCACCGTCTATAACAAGCATGTCTCCCTCCACACGGGAGTTTACACCCAGTTTATTAAGTTCTTCTGCATAAGCATACCTGCCCGGGAAGCGTAAATCAACAATTTTTGTTTCTCCTTTGCTCATCGCTCCGTAAACAGCAAAAAGCGGCTGCATATCAGAGTTAATACCCGGATAAGGGCCTGTACTTATCTCTACAGGGTATGGTGTCCCGCCTTTAACAATAAGGCTTGTGGTGCCCCTGTAGAACTTCATACCGCTTTCCCTTAGGTATACCAAAGGTACTTCAAGGTGCTCATACGGGAAGTTTTCTATTTCAACCTCGCCATTTGTAATAACAGAGCCTATTGCCCATGTTAGCGCTTCCATATTATCAGGTATAACAGCATGCTTAACGCCTGTTAGCTGCTCCACACCTTCTATCTCGATACATTTTTGACCATAAACATTTATCTTGGCTCCCATTTTACCAAGCATGTTAATAAGATCCATAATTTCAGGCCTTATGTGCGGGTTATAAAGAACTGTTTTACCCTCGGCAAGTGATGCGGCTATTATGGTATTTTCTGTAGCGCCTGTGCTGCGAAGCGGCAAGTGGATTTCGTTACCCTTAAGCCTGCCTGTTTTAGCTTTTGCACAAAGGTAATCACCCTCTTCCCAAACTTCAGCGCCAAGCCTTTCAAGCAGCATTACGTGCAGGTCATACTTTCTTTCACCAAGCTTACAGCCACCCGGCAATGGCACTTTCCCCTCACCGTATCTTGCGGTAAGTGCACCAAGTATTAACAGCGTGTTGCGGATAGACCTTTCGTCCCAAACAAGCTGTGTTTTTATTTTTTCATCGCCAACACTTATTGAAACCGTGTCGGCAACAGATGTTACATTTTTGCCTAACGCTTCCAGCATCCTCAGGTGTATTTCTACATCAAGCAGACCATTAGGGAAATTGTTAAGAAACACTGTTTCTTCAGTTAACAAAGAGGCTGCAAGAAGACGCAGCGAACTGTTCTTTGCGCCACTTACTTTTACAAGTCCGTTTAATCGTGTTTTAGATATAGATAATGCCATAATATTAGCGTTTTAATTTTAAAATTTTCTTCTTTACCATGTTATAGCCTTCTATAACCATGGCAAAACTTTCATGCTTTATGATTTTTAAATATGCAAGGTCAAATATTATAAATAATCCTGCTAAAATCCATGAGTCTACATAATCATTTACAAAATGGTAAAGTACTACAAACACCGCCAGCATAACATTTGGTACAATTATTCCCTGCAGTTGTTTATAAAAGCTTAAATGTAAAGATCTGTAAACAACATAAGTATATACAAAAAACACTATAGTGTTTGCCACCACTACAGCTATTGCAAACTCTACTATACCAAACAAAGAGCCCATAAGTATAGGCGTTAGCCTTAAAAGCCTTTGTGCAAGCCCCATTTTAAACTTTAGCCTTGAATAACCTTTGGCCAGTACCGCCTGCGCCATAATACCTATATGCGGGCTTGTTAACGTGGAAAACAGTAATATCTGGAAAAAAATAATACTCGGTGCCCATTTTTCTCCCAGCAAACCAATAATAATTTTATCTGAAAGCAGGTAAATTGGTGCTACAAGCAAGGCAATTAAGCCCGTTACTGTATTGAATGCTTTAAAATAAGCACGCCCAAATGCTTCCATATTTTGCTGTAAAGCACTAAATGCAGGAAACATAACCTTGCGAAGGCTGGTACTCGTATAGGTATCTATCTGAGCTTTTAATGATTCGGCACGCGAATAAAAACCCAAAGTAGCGGTAGAAAATGCCTTACCAATAAATATAGTATCTATCTTGTTGAATATCTGCCTTAAAACCTGGTCAAAAAACACATAACTGGAATACCCAAGCAGTGCCTTGACTTCTTTAAATGAAAATTCAAGCTTTGGCCTCCAGCCTGTAGCATACCATAATAAAAAGGTTGACATTACCGCTGCTGTTATTTGCTGTACAACAAGGCTGTAAACCCCAAAATCCATAAATGCCGCAGCAACACCCACTATACCACCTGCCACAGTAGCAAAAATATTTCGCAGCGTTAAACTGCGAAAATCCATTTTTTTAGTTAATATAGTCGACTGTATCCTGCCAAGCGCCGCAATGGGCGGTATAAATGCAAGGTAAAATAATACCGAACCAACCATTGGTTCTTCATAAAAATTTGCAATATAAGGAGCAAGCAGCATTATGAGTAACGAGAGTAATATGCTTATCCCAAGATTTACATAAAAAATTGAGGAGTACGCTATATCTTTTACATCGCGCTGTTGTATAAGTCCGCTCGTAAAACCAATATCAATAAATACTTCAGTTATACTTATAAAAACTAAAGACATACCAATAACACCAAATTCTTCGGGAGAAAGAAGCCTCGCCAGTATTATTGATATAATCAAAGAGGCAAATTGCCTGAAAAAACTTCCCGCTAAATCCCAAACAAGGGCTACTTTGGTTTTATTTGCTACTTCTTTGCTCATAATTACCCGACAACCATGCCGGCAGCTACAGTTTCATTGGTACCCTCATCAATTAAAATAATACTGCCTGTGTAACGGTTATCCCTGTAAGGATCGATCATAATATTTTGGGCAGCCCTTATTTTGATACGGGCAATATCATTCATGTTAAGGTTCTTATCTTCAGAGTTACGCTCGTAGGTATTAATATCTATTTTATAAACAACCTCTTTTATAATGGCGCGCTGCTCGTTAGATGTGTGCATTAACGTATATTTAGCCCCCGGCCTTGCAGGCTGGTTGTTTAGCCAGCACATCATTACGTCAAACTCCTGCAGCATTTCCGGCTGATTGTTTTTCTTAACAATCATATTACCCCTGCTGATATCTATATCATCCTCCAGCGTCATGGCTATCGACATTGGCGCGTAAGCCTCTTCAATTTCCTTTTCCCCTGAGTTTATTGATTTTATTTTTGATGTAAATCCTGAAGGCAGTACTACCACCTCATCGCCCACGCGGTATATACCGCTGCTAATCCTGCCTGCATAGCCCCTGTAGTCTATAAAGCCATCGCGCTGAGGCCTTATAACAGTTTGCACTGCAAAACGGGCATCTATTTTATTTATATCGCTGCTTATATGCAGGGTTTCAAGCTCATGCAGTAAAGGTGAACCCTGATACCACGCCATTGCCTCTGAACGGTTAACAACATTATCGCCCAGTAATGCACTTATTGGTATAAAACGTACATCCTGTACATCAAGCTTAGAAGAAAACTCTTCAAACTGTACTACAATATCATTGTAAGCCTGCTCTTTAAAATCTACAAGGTCCATCTTGTTTACACACACAATAAGGTGAGGTATCTGTAAAAGAGAGGCAATAAAAGCGTGCCTCTTGGTTTGCTCTATAACCCCGTGCCTTGCATCTATAAGTATAATTGCGGCATTGGCTGTAGAGGCTCCCGTAACCATGTTGCGGGTATATTGTATATGCCCAGGGGTATCGGCTATAATAAACTTTCTTTTAGGGGTAGTAAAATACCTGTAAGCAACATCTATGGTTATACCCTGCTCCCTTTCGTCCCTGAGACCGTCTGTAAACAAGGCAAGGTCTACGGTTTCCATGCCTTTGCGCTTGCTTGTGGCTTCTATAGCCTGAAGCTGGTCTTCAAAAATAGATTTAGAATCATATAATAAACGGCCTATAAGGGTACTTTTTCCGTCATCTACACTTCCGGCCGTGGTAAATCGTAATAATTGATTGTTGTTTATCTGCATTTTGCTGTGCTTTAATGTTTAGGCTAATACTTTTTCTAAAAAGGGGATATTAAAAATAACCTTCCCTCTTCCTGTCTTCCATAGATGATTCAGAGCGCTTGTCGTCAGAGCGGTTGCCCCTTTCGGTATGCCTCATGGTAGCAACTTCATCTACAATTTTCTCCAGTGTATCAGCGTCAGATTCTATACCACCGGTAATGGTTATATCGCCCAGTGTCCTGAAGCGTATCCTTTTCGTAATGATTTCTTCCCTGCCGTCAAGTTTCAGGAATTCAGATTTTGGTATCCATGAATCGTTACGCCAAACTACTTCCCTGTCATGTGCAAAATATAATGACGGGATAGCAATGTTTTCGCGCTTAATGTAGTTCCACACGTCCATTTCGGTCCAGTTGCTTATCGGGAAGGCACGGAAGTGCTCTCCCTGAAAATGCTTACCATTAAGCAGGTTCCAAAGCTCAGGCCTTTGGTTTTTCGGGTCCCATTGCCCAAATTCGTCCCTGTGCGAGAAGAACCTTTCTTTAGCGCGTGCTTTCTCTTCATCCCTGCGTCCTCCGCCAATAGCACAATCAATTTTATTGCTTTCTATAGCATCAAGCAGTGCCGTAATCTGGAGCACGTTGCGGCTTGCATTTTTGCCACGCTCTTCCATTACCCTGCCTTTGTCTATAGCTTCCTGTACAGAACCAACTAAAAGTTTAACACCAAGCTCTTTTACCAGGTTATCCCTGAACTCCATTGTTTCAGGAAAGTTATGGCCGGTATCTACATGCAAAAGTGCAAATGGTATTTTGGCCGGGTAAAAGGCTTTTTTTGCCAGATGGGTAACAACTATAGAATCTTTACCACCCGAAAAAAGGATTACGGGGTTTTGAAATTGTGCCCATACCTCCCTCAGGATATATATGGCTTCAGATTCCAATTCATCTAAATAATTTAGATAGTATTTACTCATAACTTTAAAGTTCTAATTTGTGCTTTACAAAAGTAATTACTTTTTGTATTGCTGTTTCTATACTTTCTTTCTCAGTTTCAATCAGTACATCAGGGTTTGCAGGCTTTTCATAAGGTGCATCTATCCCTGTAAAGTGCTTTATTTCTCCGGCCCTAGCTTTTTTATAAAGGCCTTTTACATCTCGGCGTTCGCATTCCTGCAGGCTGGTATCTACAAAAACCTCTATAAAATTCTCTGTCCCTACAATGTCTTTAACTAAATCCCTGTCTTTTTGCAGTGGCGATACAAACGCCCCTATTGTTACAAGCCCGGCATCTGTAAAAAGCTTGGCAATCTCTGCAATACGCCTCAGGTTCTCATAACGGCTTTCCTCATCAAAGCCAAGGCCTTTGCTTATCCCGAAACGGATATTATCGCCATCAAGCGTATAGGTTTGTATGCCGGTTTTAAAAAGCTCTTCCTCTACCCGGTTGGCAATAGTAGATTTACCGGAACCCGAAAGCCCTGTAAACCATATAACAAAAGAGCGGTGTCCGTTCTTTTTGTTCCGCTTTTGCCTGCAAATGCTGTAATCCTGTGCTACAATGTTATTGCTCATCTTTATTACGTTGGGGTAAACCGAAATTTATTCTGTACCATACACGTTCGTGCAGATAATATAAAGCTATTTTTGTTATTACTTCTGTAAGCCCTACCTTCATACCTATAACCGGGCTGCCTGATATTAACCATGCCAGCAGCATGGTATCCATTGTCCCGAAAAACCGCCATGTAACGGCTTTTACCAAATGCCTTTTCCTGCTTTCGAGTAACTTTCCGTTCTTGCTAAGGTTAACCCTGAACCAGATACGCTCGTGCAGGTAGTACAGCACCATTTTTGTAAGAACTTCGGCAAGGCCAACTTTTAGTCCTATCATTGGGTCGCCAGATATTATCCAGGCGAGCAACATAGTATCTATAGTGCCCAGTATGCGCCAGGTAACCGCTTTTGCTATATGCCGCTTATGCGAGTTACCACTCATACAGAAACGAGGAAATACGGGTTTAACAGATTTTCCCTGTTATAAACCATTTCCTGTTTTGTGTCATTATTAATTACCGAAAGCCCTACTGCCCTGCATATTGCATGGCCTGCAGCCGTATCCCACTCCATCGTGGGGGCAAAACGCGGATAAACATCGGCGTTGCCTTCTGCCACAAGGCAAAATTTAAGCGAGCTTCCTTTAGAAACTATATCAATTTCTTTATCTGTACCTTTTTTAAGGCTTTCTATAAAAGCTTCCGTTTCCTCACTCATGTGAGAGCGGCTGCCCACAACACGAAGCTTTTGTTTGTCTTCCGCCGGCTTTATTTCTGTAGCCGAACCCAGTATATCCTCAATACCTGCATTTTCATCTGTAACTACAAATTTAAATGCTTTGTTTTGGGTAGTATCGGCATAGTAAAGCGTGTTGAGTGCCGGTACATAAATAACCCCAAACTGTGGCACGCCATTAGTTACCAATGCTATATTTACAGTAAATTCATCGTTCTTTTTAATGAATTCTTTTGTACCGTCAAGCGGATCTACTATCCAGCAGGTTTCCCAGTTTTTACGTTCAGAGTAAGGCAGGAGCTTGTTCTCTTCGCTTATAACCGGTATATCGGTTTGAGACAGATATTGCATAATAACAGCATTTGCAGCACTGTCAGCCTCTGTTAGCGGAGATTTGTCTTCTTTATATTCTATGCTAAAGTCTTTAGTGTAAATCTGCATTATAGCCTTACCTCCTTCAATGGCGGCAGTTATTGCTGTTTTATATATCTGCTTCATTTATTTGTTTTAAATTATATGTTATAGTACTGCCTGTACCACTCAACAAAATTCTTTACTCCTGTGCTTATAGGGGTAGCAGGCTTGTAATCAAAATCTTTTTCAAGCCCTGATGTGTCTGCCCATGTTTTTTCAACATCTCCCGGCTGCATTGGCAGGTAATCTTTTACGGCTTCTTTGCCTGTAACTTTTTCTATTTCAGATATAAAATCCATCAGCTTTACAGGCTGGCTGTTACCTATGTTATACAACTGGTATAGCGGAGCGCCCTGTACATCTTTAAGCAAGGTTGCCACAACACCCTCTACTATATCATCTATATAAGTAAAGTCACGCGAAAGGTTTCCGTTGTTAAATACTTTAATGGGCTTATTATTAAATATCGCATCTGTAAACAGGAACATTGCCATATCGGGCCTGCCCCACGGGCCATATACTGTAAAGAACCTTAGCCCTATGGTGTGTATTCCGAATAAATGGCTGTATGTATGCGCCATTAGCTCGTTACTCTTTTTGGTAGCGGCATAAAGGCTTACCGGGTTATCTACACTGTCTTCGGTAGAAAAAGGTATCTTTTCATTAAGTCCGTAAACGCTTGAGCTACTGGCATAAACCAGCCTCTTCACGTTATAGTTACGGCATGCTTCGAGTATATTAATGAAACCTGTAATGTTACTGTCTATATAGGCAAAAGGGTTTTCTATACTATAACGTACCCCGGCCTGTGCGGCAAGGTTGCAAACCGAATCAAACTTTTCGGCTTCAAAAAGGTTAAATAAAGCCTCTTTATCTTCAAGATTAAGCTTTATAAATTTAAGCCTGCTACCATGCAGCGCGCTTTCTGTAACGGCATTATAATCTGTAGAAGTAATGCCAAGTTCTTTTAAGCGGGCATATTTAAGGTTAACATCATAATAATCGTTAATACTGTCCAACCCCACAATGGTGTGGCCCAGTGAAAGTAAGCTGTTGCAAAGATGAAACCCTATAAAGCCTGCGGCACCGGTAACAAGTATTTTCATATGCTATATTTAACAGTTAAACCAATACAGCATTATTTACCAATTTCCTGGTATATAAAGCCTATTTCGTTCATTTTTTTACTATCAAGCAAGTTCCTGCCATCAAAAACAAAGGCAGGCTTTTTCATATTTTCGTATATCTTTTGCCAGTCGTAGTTTTTAAACTCATCCCATTCTGTAAGTACCGCAATAGCATGGGCATCATTACAGGCCTCATAAGGATCTGTAAAGGTTTTTACACCCTTCTGATTATCCTCTGCACTTCTTGAGCCTAAATAGTTAAGGTCTGCATAAATAGTATCATCCTCAACTTTAGGGTCGTAAACAGCAATCTCTGCCTGCTCGTTCAGCAAGTCGTTGGCAACATAAATTGCGGCTGACTCCCGTGTATCGTTAGTATCTTTTTTGAAAGCCCAGCCCAAAAACGCGATCTTTTTACCTGACACTGTATTGTAAAGTGTTTTTACAATATTAGCAGCAAAACGCCTTTTTTGGTGGTCATTCATTATGATAACCTGCTCCCAGTAATCGGCAACTTCAGTAAGCCCGTATGATTTGGCAATATAAACCAGGTTAAGAATATCTTTCTGGAAGCAAGAACCACCAAAACCAACTGATGCCTTAAGGAATTTTGGCCCTATACGCGAATCCATACCTATAGCTTTAGCTACTTCGGTAACATCTGCTCCTGTTTTTTCACAAAGTTCTGACATTGCGTTTATAGAAGAAACACGCTGTGCCAAAAATGCATTTGCTGTTAGCTTACTAAGCTCTGAAGACCAAACGTTGGTAGTAAGTATTTTTTCTCTGGGTATCCAGTTGGCATATATATCAACAAGTGCCTGTATAGCTTTTTGTCCGTCTTCATCAGTATCACCGCCTATTAGTACCCTGTCCGGGTGTAAAAGATCTTCTACTGCTGTGCCTTCCGCTAAAAATTCAGGGTTGCTCAGTATCTCAAACTTAACACCATTACCTGTATTCTCCAGTATATTTTTAATAGCCTGTGCCGTTCTTACCGGCAGGGTAGATTTTTCTACCACAATTTTATCGCTCTTTGCCACGGCGGCTATCTGCCTTGCGCAAAGCTCAATATATTTTAAATCTGCTGCCTGGCCTTTGCCTAAACCATACGTTTTGGTAGGGGTGTTTACCGATATAAATATCATTTCGGCTTCCTCGATAGCCTTTTCAACTTCTGTCGAAAAGAAAAGGTTCCTGCCACGGGCAGAGGCTACAACATCTGCAAGCCCCGGCTCATATACCGGCAGGTTATCAAGGTTTTCATCATTCCAGTCGGCAATACGCTGCTTGTTAAGGTCTACAATAGTTACCTTAATGTTAGGGCATTTATGGGCAATAACAGCCATTGTTGGCCCCCCCACATATCCTGCACCTATACAGCAAATATTTTTTATCTTCATTTAATATTCCTTTCTAAAATTATAGTTTTCCGTCGGCCTTGTCTCCAAGTATGCCTTTTACATCATAAACTACACTCTTATCTTTTTTAACTGCAGAAAAATCCATTTCTGTAAATTCTTTATGTGCCACACCAAGCACTATGGCATCAAATTTCTGTTGTGGCATTTCTTTAACTGTAGTAAGGCCATATTCGTGCATAACCTCTTCAGGGCTTGCCCACGGATCAAAAATGGTTACTTTTATACCATAGTCTTTCAGCGATTTTATTACATCTACAATCTTGGTGTTTCTTACATCAGGGCAGTTTTCCTTAAATGTTATACCAAGCATCAGTACATCAGAGCCGTTAACGATAACATCCTTTTTAATCATAAGCTTAACTACCTGGCTGGCCACATATTCGCCCATACTGTCGTTAAGCCTTCTGCCTGCCAATATAATTTCGGGGTGGTAGCCAACTTCCTGCGCCTTTTGTGCAAGGTAGTAAGGATCTACCCCTATACAATGGCCACCAACAAGACCCGGCTTAAACGGAAGGAAGTTCCATTTTGTACCTGCAGCTTCCAGTACCGCATGGGTATCTATGTTCATGCAGTTGAATATTTTGCTTAGTTCGTTAACAAACGCTATGTTGATGTCCCTTTGTGAGTTTTCTATAACCTTTGCAGCCTCGGCAACCTTAATGGTCGGGGCAAGATGGGTACCTGCCTTTATTACCGATTTATACAGATCATCTACTTTTTTACCAACTTCGGGTGTAGAGCCTGCGGTTACTTTAAGTATCTTCTCTACAGTATGCTCTTTATCGCCCGGGTTTATCCTTTCCGGTGAGTAGCCTGCAAAAAAATCTTCATTAAACTTAAGCCCGCTTACACGCTCCAGTACCGGTACACATTCTTCTTCTGTAACTCCCGGATAAACTGTAGATTCGTATATTACAATATCGCCTTTTTTAAGCACCTTGCCTACTGTCTCGCTGGATTTGTACAGAGGGGTAAGGTCTGGCCTGTTATTTTTATCTACAGGTGTAGGAACTGTAACTACATAATAATCACAGTCTTTTATATCATCAAGGTTTGTAGAGCAGTAAAGCCCTTTGCCGTTGCCGGGGGCAGATACTAAAACAGACTGAAGCAATTCGTTTTCAACTTCAAGTGTACTGTCTACACCTGAGTTAAGCTCTTTTACCCTGGATTGATTGATATCAAATCCTACAACAGGATATTGGGTTGCAAACAGCCTTGCAAGCGGCAATCCTACATATCCTAATCCAATTACAGCAATTTTCATATATATTGTGCGGTTAGTTTGTTTGTTTTTATTTAAGGTTTTCCCAGTACCATTTTACTGCCTGCTGCAAGCCCTGCTGTAACGAAAACTGCGGGTTGTAGTTTAAAAGGCTCTTTGCCTTATCTATACTTGCAAGTGAGTGTGGTATATCTCCTACCCTGTTTGGCCCGTGCACCACATCTACATTTGCAATGGCAGGGTCAAATTCAGCAAGGTATTGCTTCAGGTACCCTATAAGGTCGTTTAGTGTGGTACGGTCTCCGTAGGCAGTATTGTAAACTGTGTTTACAGCCGCAGGATTTTGTGTAGTCATAGCCAGTTCGTTCATCTGCACCACATTGTCTATATAAGTAAAGTCGCGCGAGTAATTACCATCGCCGTTAATTACAGGGCTTTCATGCTTCATAAACTGCATTACAAACTTTGGTATAACAGCAGCATAAGCACCATTAGGATCCTGCCTGCGGCCAAACACGTTGAAATACCTTAACCCGATGGTTTCTATACCATAGGTTTTGCTGAATACATCAGCATAAAGCTCGTTTACATATTTGGTAACTGCATAAGGAGAAAGCGGCCTGCCTATTTTATCCTCAACTTTAGGAAGTGCTTCCGAGTCGCCATAAGTAGAAGAGCTTGCCGCATAAACAAAACGCTTAACGCCTGCATCACGCGCTGCAAGCAGCATGTTTACAAAACCACTCACATTTACATCGTTACTGGTAGCAGGGTCTTTTATGGAGCGGGGTACAGAGCCAAGCGCTGCCTGGTGAAGTATATAATCGGCACCTTCAACAGCCCTTTCACAGTCTGCAAGATTTCGAATATCGCCTTCAATAAGTGTAAAGTCAGGATTAGATAAATGATGTTCAATATTTTTTCTGTGCCCTGTTGCAAAATTATCAAGCACTGTTACACGATAATTCTTATTTAAGAAGTAATCACACAGGTTAGAGCCTATAAAACCTGCACCGCCGGTTATGAGAATTTTTTTGTGCAAAGAACTTTCCATCAAAATATCGTTAATTTTTTTAACATTTATCCCTTAATCAAGTTGCAAATATAGGCACTTATACATTAACATAATATTATTTGTACCTGCAATGTTAAGAATTTACAATAATTCAACAATAACAGTAACTTTTTAAATATTCAAAAGAAAATTCTTCATAGCACTCTTACAATCATCAAAGCTTAAACTATTTATTTATTGATAGTTAAGCAAAAAATATTGTAGGTTTTATCTCAATACTTAAATTATTGCTAAATATTTCTTAAAGAATTTTCAAAGGGCACCCGTTGCACAATACTGCGCCCCAAGGTTACCTCATCAGCAAACTCAAGTTCGTCGCCAATGGCTATCCCTCTTGCTATTGCAGATGTAACAATTCCTGAATCTTTTATCTGCTTATAAATATAAAAATTGGTTGTATCACCCTCCATTGTAGAGCTAAGCGCAAATATAAGTTCCTTTACCCCTCCTGCCCTTACCTTCTCTACAAGCGGAGCTATTGTTAGCTGGCTAGGGCCAATACCGTCTATAGGTGAAATTTTGCCCCCAAGCACATGGTATAGCCCCCTGAAAAGCCCTGTATTCTCTATTGCCATTACATCACGCACATCTTCCACCACACAAATAAGGGAGCTGTCTCGGCGTGGGTTGGCACATATTTCGCAAACTTCACTGTCTGATATGTTATGGCATTTAGTGCAATACCTGATATCTTCACGCAGCTTTTTTATAGCATCGGCAAGGTGCAGTGCCTGCTCTTCGGGTTGCTTTAGCAAATGAAGCGCAAGCCTTAAAGCGGTGCGCCTGCCAATGCCAGGTAGCTGCGATATTTCTGCAACGGCTTTTTCAAGTAATTTAGAAGACATTTCCATACCTGCAAAGGTAATAAACAGGTTACACTTTTATGCAAGCTGCAAACAATAGCAATGGTTGTGGTTGCAGGTTTTAAAAATTTTAGTTGCTTTGTAGTAAACTACAACACTATGCAGCCGGTAACCATACTTGCCATTATAATTGTTTATTTCGGATTACTGATAACCATATCGCGCCTTGTGAGCCGAAAAGACAGCAGCAACGATGCTTTTTTTAAAGCCAATAAAAATTCTAAATGGTATCTGGTTGCCTTCGGGATGATAGGCACGGCGCTGTCCGGGGTTACGTTTATATCTGTACCCGGCGAGGTAGGCTCACCCAATGGTGAACAATTTAAGTATTTCCAGTTTGTGCTGGGTAATGCCATAGGCTTTATCATCATAGCAAAAGTGTTGCTGCCACTTTATTACCGCATGAACCTGACGTCTATATACGGCTACATAGAAGAAAGGCTTGGTTATTACAGTTACAAAACAGCCGCAATGATATTCCTGATAAGCCGTACCATTGGCTCTGCCTTCAGGCTTTACCTTGTGGTTATTGTACTGCAAAAATATGTGTTCGATGCTTTTGAGGTACCCTTTTGGGTTACTGTAATGATATCGCTATTGCTGATATTTGCCTATACTTATAAAGGAGGGTTGAAAACCATTATTATTACTGACACACTACAAACCTTTTTTATAGTATCATCGGTATTTTTTACCATATATTTTATATGCGAAAGCCTTAGCCTTAGCATACCTGAAGCTTTTGAAACAGTTAAGGAAAGTAATTACTCTAAAATATTTTTCTTTGAAGATTTTATTAGCAGCCGCTTCCATTTTATAAAGCAGATTATCGGGGGTATTTTTGTAACCATTGCCATGGTGGGGCTGGACCAGGACCTGATGCAAAAAAACCTAAGCTGCAAGAATATTGGCGAGGCACAAAAAAATATGTTTTCTTTTACAGCAATTTTTGTAGTGATAAACCTTTTCTTTTTAGGCGTTGGCGCACTGCTTTACATTTATGCTGATAAATTTGGCGTACCCATACCAAAAGGCCCTATGGGTAACCCGCGTACCGACCTTCTTTTTCCTGAAATAGCATTTAACCACCTTACCCTTATACCCTGCATAGTTTTTCTGCTGGGGCTTACTGCGGCAACCTTTGCCACTACCGACTCTGCGCTTACTGCATTAACCACTTCTTTTTGTGTGGACTTTTTAGGAATGGATAAAAAGCAGGAAAAAAAAGCCAACAGCTTTGTGCGCACCCGCCATTTGGTACATATTTCTTTTTCGTTACTGATGTTCCTGGTGATTATTATATTCAATGTAATTAACAACGACTCGGTAGTCAGTATGATATTCAGGGTGGCATCATATACTTATGGCCCGTTGTTGGGACTTTACAGCTTTGGGCTGCTGCTTAAAAACCGTGCCGTGCACGACAGGCTGGTGCCGGTAGTATGCCTTGCAGCGCCACTGCTTACACTGTTGCTCAGCATGAACTCTTCTGCACTGTTCGGCAGTTATGTATTTGATGTGGAACTGATAGTAGTTAATGGTGCTATTACCTTTTTACTGTTATTAGCTATAAGCAAAAAGCCTGCACTTAGTACTGGTTTGTAGAAAGCATAACCAGCGTACAGCCTACATCAACCATAATTCCGTTATTTTGCAGCAGAGCATAAAGCTCAGGGTTCTCGGTACCGGGGTTAAAAACCACACGCTTGGGCTTAAGCCCGATTATATAGTCGTAATACGGCTTCTGGTTCATAGGGTTAAGGTACAGTGTTACGGTATCTACACCATCAAAAGGCACATGCCCCTTTTCTATTTTAATACCGTCAAGATTATCTTCTTTTTTACCGAGTGCAACCACAGGATGCCCGTAGCGGCTCAGCATTTTAATAGCTTTATAAGAATACCGGGTAGGCTCTGTAGAAGCTCCCATTACTAAGGTCTTTTTCATATCAGGAATATTTTACATAAAAATAATGAAATTACCTGTTAATGCATACCGTTTTAGGTTTGCCCTAACATTTTAGGCTATGGGTAGGTATAATCAGCGGGAAGCATATCGCCCGCTTTCCTTTCAGCCATATCGCCGCTAAAGCGCACTTCATGAATCGGATAGTAATAACCGTTAGCCGCTATGTAAAATTCACCTGTATCAAATGAAAGGCATGAATGTTCTTTATTATATACAAGCGTAAGGCGTGTTGCATTAACTCTCTGGCGGTGCTTTTCCTGTTTTTGTGCAAGCGTTTGCACATTATCTCCTCCAAGGTTAATGTTAAGCAAGCGGGTGTTTTTTTCTTCCGGCCTCAGTGTTACCTTTTTTACACCCAGTGTATCGGTGACAGTAAAAAATGCAGCAGGATTTACTTTGTGCCTTGCATTATAAAAATCAAATCCCTGCTTAGTTAATTCTCCTGCGGCAAAGCTCCGCATAAAGTGCCTTACAGAACCCAGGTAGGCTTCTTTTCTTTTATCATAAGCCGAGTTGTTCTGTGAAATATCTGTAAAGAACGTAGTACCCGTAAAATAGATACCCCGCTGCCCTTTAGATGCTAATGTTTTTTGATTGTATTTAATTACAAACTCCTGCAAATCGAAAACAAGGTGATATTCAAGATAGCTGTTCTTTATCTGTAAGGGTTTGCGTGCATAAGCTGTAAGCGTGTTAACTTTTTCATCGTAAAAGAAGCTGATATCATCTTCATTTAGAATAACACACGATCTTCCTGCTTTGGTTTCGCCGATAAAAGCCTGATAAAATGCTTTCATCATATCTTTACGGTTAAAGGGGCTTTTGCCTGCATTGATAACCACTTCGCCAAGGTTTATGGCATCAGGGCGCATTAAAAGTTTTACAGGTTCGCCATACTGGAACGGGTTAGGCAGCCTGAAGTTACGGAAGCCGATATAGCTAACAATAAGGTCAGCGGGAAGTGGTTGTGCCACAGTCATGCTAAAATAGCCTTCCGCATCGGTAGTGGCAGAATAGGTTGTACCGTCAAGGTAAACAAAGGCTCCTTCCAGCGGCAGGTCTTCGGCCTCATCATATACGTAACCGGAAACTGTTTGTGCCTGATGGCTGCACCAGAAAAACAGGAAGAAAACAAGTAGTAATTTAGCAAAATTCATATTGCTAATATAGCATAGTTTCATAAAAAGAGCGGCAAAAAGCCGCTCCTCTTACTTAACACTTAATTACCATTTTCAACGTTTATACCTACGGACAGGACATTTGGCACATATTCGTCCTGATAGGAATTTGTAACTGTTATAAGATATTTACCGGCAGGCATCTTTATGCCTTCTTTTATTCCCATGGTAAGACTGCATATATCACCTTCACATTCCGACATTCCTGCATCTTCGCCAAAAGGCAGGTTTACAGAAACATTTTCTTGATTACCGTCAGGAAACTCTATAGCAACCTGTATGGGCAGGTTTGCATAATTCGGGTCCGGTGTATGCGAAAAGTGCAGTGTAACATCTGCAGATTCTATATCTTTCTTTACATTAAAATTAAAAGATTTTGTATCGTTCTTTTCCCAGCGGTTACTCTCAAAATCATTAAAGGTTTTTTTAAAAACTACAGTTTTATCACATGAAAACAGTATAAGCAGTGGCAACAGGAGTAAAACTTTTTTCATAAGCACTATATTAAAAGATTAGTAAATTTATATGTTTAAAAATTTAACTTCACACCTGTAATTATCCACCATCGTAAAACCCTTGATAACAAATTTACGTAAATTTTTAACATAAATTTTATTAAGTATAAAATTTATTTCTAAAAAAAAAGCCCCGGCATTATGC
>NZ_JAMWYY010000027.1 GCF_024305175.1 Flavobacterium sp. | reverse complement strand
ATACAAAACTACAACGTTGGCGTAGATTCTCTTTCCACCAAATGTGTTTCTATAAGCTCTGTGCGGTAAAGTTCGTTTTCTTCCTCCATTTCGAGCCTTTCAATAAGCATTTGGGCAGCCCTTCCTCCCATTTTTATACCATTTTGGCTAATAGTTGATATACTTGGCGTAGAGAACTGTGAAATTATGCCATCTGTAAATCCTATAACAGATAAGTCTTCAGGTACTTTAAGCCCCATTCTGTTTGCAAGTTTTATGGTAGTTACTGCAAAAAGCTCGTTAACGGCAAATATGGCATCGGGTTTTTGTTCCTGTAGCAGCTTTTCTATTTTACTTGCGCAATTTTCTATATCTTCTATTTTCACGATCATGGCATCATCAGCTACCCTGTCATGATCTTTAAGTGCATTAATGTAGCCATCGGTGCGCAGCTTGCCTACACTCACATAATCTACCGTAGTTACAAGGCCTATTTTTTTAAAGTTATTTTTTATAAAAAAATCAACCGCTTCATAGGCTGCCAACTGGTCATCTATAATAACCTTGTCACAAAGTACTTCATTAGTAACCCTGTCAAACATAACAACAGGCATGCCCTGGTTTATTACTTCTTCTATATGGTGGAAGTCTTTCTTTAGCTGTGTTTCCTTGCTTAAAGACATTATAAAGCCATCTATACTGCCATTGGCAAGCATTTCCATGTTAATAACCTCTTTATCAAATGATTCATCCGAAAGGCAGACAATAACATTATAACCATTTTCGTTAGCCACCTGCTCTATGCCACTAATTACCGTGGCAAAAAAGTGGTGTACAATTTCAGGGATTATAATACCAATTGTCTTGGTTTTTTTGTTTTTAAGGCTTAGCGCAATATTGTTTGGCCTGTAATTATAGAGCTTTGCAAAGGCCTGTACTTTTTGGCGGGTGTCTTCGCTAATTTCAGGGCTGTTTCGCAGTGACTTAGAAACTGTTGAGATAGACACATCTAGTTCCTTAGCAATTTGTTTAAGGGTTACCTTTCTTTTCATTTAGAAATTGTAAACTATTATTTCGCAAATAAAGATAAACCATATTTTAATTAATAACAATTATCTTACTGAAATTGTGCAACATCTGAAAAGTTTTCAACACGCAAACGTTTTCGGCAGACACTTAGTGCGAAAACGTTTTTTTGTTAAGTGAATTTACATAATTTTAACATTCGAAGTGAACTTATAAGTAAAAAGCAAAGCAAAATTAACCTAAACAACTTGTATGAAAACAATGTATCAAAAGTTCTTACTTTTCTTACTCATGCTACCCTTAAGTGTACTTGCACAAAGTACAGTAACGGGTACTGTGAGTGAAAGTGCCACCGGGCTGCCCATACCGGGGGCAAATGTAATAGTGGAGGGCACAAACAATGGTACCACAACCGATATTGACGGTAACTATACACTTAACGGCGTGAGTGCCGGAAACCGTATAGTTTTCAGCTTTATTGGTTTTGCAAACCAAGTGGTAGAATATACCGGGCAGGCAACCATAAATGTATCGCTTGATGAAGATGCAACACAACTTGAAGAGGTTGTGGTAATTGGTTATGGTACCACTACCAAAAAAGATGCTACAGGTTCATTAACCACTGTAACATCTGATGAGTTTAACAAAGGTGCTATTACTACTGCCGACCAGTTATTAACAGGTAGGGCTCCGGGTGTAAGGATTACAAGCGCAGGCGGTCAGCCTGATGCTGCCCCGAACATCAGGATACGTGGCGGTAGCTCACTTAGTGCACAAAACAATCCGCTAATTATTATTGATGGTGTGCCTTTAGATTATGTTAACCCGGCAGGTGTCAGCAACCCGCTATCTTTAGTTAACCCTAATGATATTGAGTCTTTTACGATACTTAAAGATGCTTCTGCCACAGCAATATACGGTTCACGAGCATCTAATGGTGTAATTATCATTACTACAAAAAAAGGCACATCTGGTGCTCCTCAGTTTAACTATACAGCAAATGTTGGTTTTAGTAAAGCTACTGACCTGATTGATGTAATGGACGGTAATACATTCACACGCTTCATCCAGGAATACCACCCTAACAGCATAGCTAATTATGAAGCCGGGACAAGAGGACTTACAGATTATTTAGGTATTGATGACCCAACTACTGATGCAATAGATAATCCTGCTACTCCGGAAGTTGAAGGAAGGATACTATCTAACACTAACTGGCAGGACCAAATATTAAGGACATCTGTTTTTACCGATCATAATTTTAGTGCACGGGCTAACCTGTTTGGTAAGGTGCCTGTGCGTGCGTCTATTGGTTATAACAAAACCGAAGGTGTGGTTAAAACTAATGATTATGAACGTTACACCGCATCAGTTAAGCTTACGCCTTCATTTTTAGACGATCATCTAAAAATTGATGTAAATGCAAAAGGTTTATGGGTTGATAAAAATGCTATAGATGAAGGTGGGGCGATTGGCGGTGCTCTAAATATGGACCCTACAAAGCCTGTTTACACAACTGCAGAAACTAACAACTTTGGAGGTTACTACCAAAACACAACCCTTACTGACCCTCTGGATCTTGACGGGCAATATAACCCGGTTAACCTTCTTAACGAAAGAAGAAGGCCTGAAACTGTAAACAAGCTTATAGGTAATGTTCAGTTCGATTACAAAATGCATTTTCTTCCTGAATTAAGGGCTATTGTAAACCTGGGTGTTGAAGCTTCACGTGCTGACATAGTAGAGAAATTTGGTGAATATGCTCTTGCCACCTACCAGAGAGACAACGATAATGACACATGGGTGTTTAACCCTGGCGTAAATTATAGGGAAACACAGCACATTACTAACAAGCTGCTTGATGCGTACCTGGCTTATACAAAAACATTTGAGGGCCCGCTAACACGCATAGATGCACAGGCAGGACACTCTTACCAAAGCTTTGTAAATGATGGTTATAAAACTATTTATCAATATAATGTTGACTCCGGTTTAAGGGAAGAAAGGATTAATGAGCAAAACCTGAACAACAGGTATTATAATAAAGCTGTTCTTCAGTCTTATTTTGGCCGCGCCAACATCGATTTTTATGATAAATACCTTTTCACATTTACACTTAGGGCAGATGGTTCTTCACTTTTCAGGGAAGATGAGCGTTGGGGTTATTTCCCGGCTGCAGCACTTGCCTGGAGAGTTACCGATGAAAACTTCCTTAAAGAAAGTAAAGTTGTTAATGACCTTAAAATAAGGTTGGGTTACGGACAAACCGGACAGCAGGATATCACACAAATTCGTGGTGCAGGTTATTACCCTACTTCGGCAATATTTAGTCCAGGCGACCCTAACAGCCAGTACTTACCCGGTACTAACACTTATAACGCACTTCCGTTTAATGATCAGCTTAAATGGGAAGTTACAACCACCTATAACGTTGGTGTTGATTTCTCTTTGTTTAAAAACAACCTTTTATCAGGTAGTGTAGATGTTTACAGGAGAGTAACTGATGACCTCTTAGTACTTTCATTCGTTCCTCCGGGGCAGTACCTAACAAACGAAATTACTCAAAACGTAGGCTCGCTTGAGAACAGGGGTATAGAAATTGACCTTAATGTTAAACCAATTTCAAATGAAAATTTTTCATGGGAATTATTGGGTAACCTTTCATATAACTTCGGAGAAGTTACCAACCTTAACAATGTAACATCTATAGATGCTCCTGAGTCAGGACTTCCTGTATCAACAGGTTTAAGGCTTGCACGTCACAGCGTGGGTTCTCAACCGTACTCAGCGTGGGTATTTGAACAGCTTTATGACAATCAGGGCAATCCGATTGTAGATGCTTATAAAGACCGTAACGGTGACGGGCAAATTACAAACGATGACAGGTATTATAAAGCACTGCGTCCTAACTGGACATTTGGATTCGGAACTAATGTAAATTATAAGAATTTTGACTTGTCTGCAAACTTTCACGGACAGTTAGACGGACAGGTGTACAATGCTATCAAACTTGCAGGAGGATGGACAAACAGGCCGGTTCCTAATAACACAAACAGCCTTAGCAACGTTCTTAACTTTTATGAAGGTGCTGCAGACCCAAGGTTTGAAACTATTAACGGGAACATTCCGTTATCAGATTATTATCTTGAAAATGCCGCTTTCTTAAGATGTGATAACATTACACTTGGCTACAGATTTAGTAAATTTGTAAAGTCAGCTTCATTACGTATCTACGCTACTGTAAATAATGCATTTATAATTACAGAATATTCTGGTCAGGATCCGGAAAACTTTAACGCTATAGATAACAACTTTTATCCGCGTCCACGTACATATAGTTTTGGCTTAAACCTTGACTTTTAATAAAAAAATTGGATATGAAAAACTTCAGAAATAAGATAATTTTAGGATTAACCGCCTTGGTTTTGGTAGTTTCTTCGTGTACTGATGACCTCAACACGAAGCCAAAAGTGGAATTATCATTAGAAAACCTTTTAGCTAAAGACCCTAACGCAGTTCAGGGATTACTTTCTAAAATGTATGGTGCATTTGCACTATCAGGCCCTAATGGACCGGGCAGCTCTGATATTTCAGGGCCGGATCCCGGTGAAACAGCTTTTCTTAGGGGTATCATTAACCTTCAGGATTTTACAGCCGATGGTATGAAAAACCGTTGGGGAGATGACGGTCTAGACCAGCTAACAACAACGTCTGACTGGAATTCAAACAATAAATTCTTCAGGTACCTGTATGACAGGGTATATTATGTTGTACCACAAACTACTAATATTATTCTTGCACTTGACAATGTTGATGTGGCCAACGAAGAACAGATAATAAGCGAGCTTCGTTTTATACGCGCTCTTGCTTATTACTACATGATAGACTGCTTCGGAAAAGGAGTAATTATTAATGAAAGTAACTATGGTAATACCTCACCGCTGCCTGAGTCTTCAAGAACAGAGCTTTTTGAATATGTAGAAAGCGAGCTTTTAGCTATAGAGCCTGCTATGCCTTTAACCAATGACTATGGCAGGGCAAACAAATCTGTTGTGAGGATGCTTTTAGCCAAGCTGTATCTTAATGCCGAAGTATATACTGGGCAGCAAAGGTGGACTGATGCTTTTAACTACACCAATCTTGTTATAACGGAAGGTGGTTATAGCCTTGCAGATGATTTTGTAAGCGTATTCAGCGGAGATAATAATACTTCTTCGGAAATTATTTTCCCGCTCATAGCAGATCCAATTGTAAGCCAGAGTTTTGGTAATACTACCTATATTGTAAATGGCTCTTTAAGCACAGAAACAATGCCTTTGGCCCAATTTGGTGCAACAGAGGGCTGGTCGGGCCACAGGGCAACAAAAGCATGGTATGGCCTTTATGGCGACCTTGAAACGTCTACAGACGAAAGAGCCCAGCTATTCTGGACAGAAGGCCACAGCTTTGAAATGAACGATTATAAAATATGGACTGATGGTTATCCGTCAATCAAGTTCAGGAATACAAACTATAGCGGCAGTTCTATAGCTACATCTTTCTCTCCTACAGATTTCCCAATGTTCAGGCTGGCTGATGCCTACCTTATGTATGCAGAATGCTTCCTTAGAAATGGCGGTGGTTCTCAGGGCGAAGCACTAAATTATGTAAATGCAATAAGGAACAGGGCTAACGCAGGAGCTATAACAGCAGGTGAGCTTACGCTTGACTTTATTCTTGACGAAAGGGCGCGCGAGCTTAACCTTGAAGGCCACAGAAGGACTGACCTTATCCGCTTTGGCAGGTTTACAGGCGGTACTTACCTATGGCCGTGGAAAGGAAACTCATTTACAGGAAGTTCAATCCCTAGCACATATAATGTATTCCCTATTCCTGCAAGTGCTTTACAGTCTAACCCTAACTTAACACAAAACCCTGGTTACTAATCTTATTAATATTCAACAAATGAAAAAGATATTTAATTTATCAATTTTTACATTACTGTTTTTATCAGTAATGTCGTGCAGCACGGATGACAACAAAATTGTTGTAAATACTTCTAACAATCCGGTGCTTATAGCTCCAGAAAGCGGATCAACCATTACATTAAACGCAGGTGCTCCTGAATCTACTGCACTTACACTTGTATGGGATCATGCAGCCTACACTGTTGACACCGAAATTAACTATACTGTAGAGATGGCTGTTGCTGGTACTGATTTTGCAGCTCCTGTAGAAATAGGAACAACAACAAGCAGGATATTGCTTTTGAACAATACCGTACTTAGAGACAGGCTTACAGATGAAGCTCCTGATGGCCTTGGGCTTAGTGATGAAGAAGATGCAAACGTAGAAGTAAGAGTAACCGCCTCTCTTGGTGATAATGCCGACCTGCCAATGGTATCTGAGCCTTTAGCATTTACGGTTAATTTTGGTGGCGAAGTGGTAGAGCCTGTAGAACCTGCACTTTTCCTGGTAGGCCAGGTACAGTCTTACTACGGTTTAAATGCATGGACTCCTACAACAGCTATACCAATGCGATATATTGGTGATGGTGAAACTTTAGTGTTCGAAGCATATGTAAAAGTAGGCGCCGGAGACGGATTTAAATTTGTAGGTGCACAGGCTGACTGGGGTGACCAAACTCTAAATGTTGGTACAATTGGCGGAGCACAGGATGGTAACCTTGAAAACTCAGGTGGCAGTGGCGATATTAAAGTTGCTGAAACTGATGGTGAAGGCCAATATTATGTGTGGGTTGACCTTGATAACCTTGAATACAAATATGTAAAAATGCAATGGGGTATAATTGGTGATGCAACTCCGGGTGCATGGAATGATGAAACCCCTATGACATATGACTTTGCAAGCAACACATGGTCTATAACTACAGCACTTTCTCAAGGTGAATTGAAGTTTAGGTCTGCTAATACAGGCCAGTTTATTGCTAACGACCCGTGGAAATTTAATGTTGGTAACAGCGATCCGCTGGTTACTTACAATCCAGCTTCAGGAAACTTCCCTATCACAGCAGGCTCTTATACACTTGGGCTTACTGTTAACTTTGACGGTACTGCCGCAGTAACCGGACTGTAATTCTATTTAATAACAAAAAGGGCTGTATAATCAGCCCTTTTTTATCACATTTAAATAATTATGAAAAAGATTACCCTCTTATTTTTACTATTGCTAAGCTATGCGGGTATTGCGCAGGTGACCACCTCCCCTTCTCCTGCTATAGCTACAGGGCCTGTAACCGTTTTTTTTGATAAAGCGGGTACGCCTCTTGCCGGCTACAACGGCACCATATATGCACACATTGGCCTTACCGTAGATGGTAACCAATGGCAAAATGTTATTGGCGACTGGGGTAATAATACCACCCAGCCTGCCCTTACTCTGGTTTCAGGAACTACCTATAAACTGGATATAACTCCGAATCTTTATACCTACTTTGGTGTACCCACCACAAGCACCATAACACAAATTTGTATTGTATTAAGGGCTGCTACTGGCTCACCGCAGTCAGCAGATATTTTTGTTAATGTTGGCGCATTTCAGGTAAACCTTACCAACCCGGCAGATGACAGCACTACCCTGCTTGCATCAGGAAGTTCATTAAACATTACGGCTACAAACACCGGCGGTAATGCAAGCTATACGCTAAAGGCAAATGGTGCTACACTTAACACCAACGCGAGTACATCAAGTTATGCATACAATCACACCAATATAACTTCAAACCAGAATTATGAGTTGGTTGTACAACAGGGCACAAATACTATTACTAAGAACTTCTCGGTAGTAGTTAATCCCAACACTGTGTCTCAGGCTATGCCTGCGGGGGTAAGGGATGGTATCAACTATAGTGATGCCGATGCTACTAAAGCTACACTGGTTTTAAATGCTCCGGGTAAAGATTATGTATATGTTGCGGGCAGCTTTAACAACTGGCAGCCAACATCGGCTTATGCCATGAAAAAAGACCCTGCTACAGGAAAGTTCTGGTTAGAGCTTACAGGGCTTACAGCGGGTGCGGTTAACACATTCCAGTATTGGGTAGTAGACCAGACTCCGTTTACCAACTCTCCTGCTCTTGTAAAAACAGCAGATCCTTTCTCTACACTTGTATTATCTCCTTATGATGACCCTTTTATCAACACCTATCCTAATATGCCTGCATATCCTGCGGGGCAGTCATTTGAGGTTTCGGTACTACAAACAGCACAGCCTGCTTACAACTGGCAGGTAACTGATTTTGAAAGGCCTGCTAAAGAAGACCTTATCATATATGAATTGCTGATAAGGGATTTTAATAATGAAAAAACATGGAACTCATTAATTGACCAGATCAATTATTTTAAAAACCTTAATGTAAACGCCATAGAGCTAATGCCTGTAATGGAGTTTGAAGGAAACATTTCATGGGGTTACAATACCGCTTACCACCTTGCACTGGATAAGGCTTACGGTAATGAAAACTCGATGAAGGAGTTTATAGACCTTTGTCACCAGAATGGCATAGCGGTAATATTAGACCTAGCACTTAACCATGTTTACGGACGCTCACCGCTTGCGCGCATGTGGGTAGATGACCCGGACGGTGATGGTTTTGGCAACACTACTACAGAAAACCCTTACTGCAACGTAATAGCAACACACTCTTACAGTGTTGGTACCGACCTTAACCACCAGTCAGAGCTTACTCAGTATTATACTGAAAGGACGATAGAGCATTGGATAACTGAATTTAAAATAGACGGTTTCCGTTGGGACCTTACCAAAGGCTTTACACAAGTTTGTAATGCCGGAGATGATTCATGTACCAATGCATATCATACAGACAGGGTTAATATACTTAAAGAATATGCAGATTACCAGTGGTCTTTAGATCCTGATTTTTATGTGATATTTGAACACCTTGGTGTTGGCGGCTCTGCACAGGAAGAAGTTGAGTGGGCTAACTACAGGGCTAATGAAGGCAAAGGCATTATGCTTTGGGGCAAATATACTGACCCTTACAACCAAAACTCAATGGGTTATGCCAGCAACAGCAACTTTAACGCTATGGATTTCCAAAACAGGGGCTTTAATGAGCCAAGGCTTGTAGGTTATGCAGAAAGTCACGATGAGGAAAGGCTTATGTATAAAAACCTTGAGTTTGGTAACAACTCAGGAGGCTATAATGTAAAAGACCTTGAAACAGCGCTTGAGAGGCAAAAAGCTATAGGCGCTATGGTATTTACTATTCCTGGCCCTAAAATGCTTTGGCAGTTTGGCGAGCTTGGTTATGAGTACAGCATTAATTACTGCCAGAACGGAAGTATAAACAATAACTGCCGTACAGACCCTAAGCCTATACCGTTTGAACTTGGTTATACAGAAGAAGCCGCAAGGATGTCATTATACAACACCTGGGCAGATATCATAGAGCTAAGGCTTAACAATGATGTTTTCCATACGGACAATGTAACAATTGAATCGGGTGACCTTACACCAAGGATAGACATCTGGCGTACCGACCTGCCTGCAGGAGAGCTAAACAGCGTTATTGTACTTGCTAATTTTGATGTAACTGCTAAAACAGTAGAAACCTTCTTCCCGTCAACAGACAACTGGTACAACCTTATGGCTAACGACGAGATTATAAGTGGTACAACTACAAGCATTACTCTACAACCGGGTGAGTTCAGGATACTGGGTAATCAGCCTGCAGCTTTAAGCTCAGACAGGTTCGAGGCTTCTAAGGCAGTGCTTTACCCCAACCCTGCATCGGGCAGCTTCAGCATAAATACGGATACTAATAAAGTAGAAGTATATACTGTAACAGGCCAGATGATAAAATCTTTCAACGGAGCATCGGCAAATACAATTTTTGACGTGAATAATCTTACTAATGGCATGTATTTTGTAAGAATAACTGACAGTGAGATGCGTGTAAATACCATTAAGCTGATCAAAAAATAAAGTTAGTTGAGTTAGTTTTTTATGTTAAGTTCAAAAAGGCCTTCATTTTGGAGGCCTTTTATGTTAACAGCAGCATCTATTCTAAAATTATATAATGAAAAAAATCACACTCCTTTTTAAAAACCTTACCGCACTTGCCCTGCTTTTATGCAGCGGCTTTGCAATAGCACAAAGTACCGGCGTTACGTTTATGGCAAACATGAACTACCAGATTACCCAGGGCAACTTTAACCCTGCAACACAATCGGTAGATATTGCCGGGAGCTTTAATAACTGGGGCGCAACTGTTACCCCGCTTTCAGATACCGATAATGACGGTATTTATACCGCAACACTATCATTGCCTGTAGGCGCAACCATACAGTTTAAAACACGCATAAACGCACAATGGGACGGCACAGAAGAGTTTGCCGGTGGCGGCCCAAACCGCAACTATACCGTTATGCCAAATGGCGTTGTGCAATACTGGTATAATGATGAATTTCCGCCCAATGCGCTTGATGCAAGAATAACAGCATCTGCCTATGTGGTACAGCCCGCACAGGAAGTACAGTTTTATGATGCTTCTAATGGCAGCCCGGTAGCGTGGAGCTGGACATTTACAGGTGGTACTCCCGAAACATCTGAAGCACAAAACCCTATAGTAACCTATGCAAACCCCGGAAGCTATGCTGTAACCCTTACAGTTACTAATGCAGATGGCGAAAGCATGACGCGGACCTTTAATAACTACATCCGTATAGATGATATGCAGACCCACTGGTGGAACGACCGCGTTTTTTATGAGGTGTTTGTACGCAGCTTTAAAGACAGTAACGGCGATGGTAAAGGCGACCTTCAGGGGCTTATAGACAAGCTGGACTACCTGAACGACGGTAATCCTGAAACTACTACCGATTTAGGCATTACAGGCATCTGGCTTATGCCGATACAAAAATCGCCGTCCTATCACGGTTATGATGTTACCGATTATATGGCTGTGGAAGAAGATTATGGCAACAACCCGCTTTTCCAGCAGTTTATGACCGAAGCCCATAACAGGGGCATTAAGGTTATTATTGACCTTGTTATGAACCACAGCTCTAACGAGCACCCGTGGTTTGTGGCATCGCAATCGCCGGGTTCTGATAAGCGCGACTGGTACATTTGGGAAGATACCAACCCCGGTACACCGGGCCCGTTTGAGGGTAACCCGTGGCACAACTTTAACGGCGACTTTTACTATGGCGCTTTTTGGAGTGGCATGCCCGACCTGAATTTTTACAACGAAGAAGTACACGAGGCATTTGAAGAGATAACCGAGTTCTGGCTTACTGATATGAATGTTGATGGCTTCAGGCTGGATGCAGTTAAGTTCCTGCACGAAAATGGTACAGCAGTACAAAACACACCCGAAACGCTTGCTTACTGGCAGGAATTCAGGGCTTACTACAAATCGGTAAAGCCTGATGCTTTTGCCGTGGGCGAAGCATGGGATTTAACCAGCATAGCAAACCAGTATGTAAATAACAACGGCCTTGATTATGTTTTTGAATTTGAAACTGCCGATGCAATGCTTAATGCGCTAAACAGCGGCAACGCTACCGATTTAAGGGCTCAGATGGTAGAAAATATGCAGAGCTACCCGTTCCTGCAATTCGGTACAATGCTTACCAACCATGACACCGACAGGGTTATGAGCGTGCTTGGCAATGATGTGGCTAAGGCTAAGGCGGCAGCTGCATTATACCTTACCCTGCCCGGCATACCCTATATTTATTACGGCGAAGAAATTGGTATGACAGGCGTTAAGCCCGACCCGCAGCTAAGAACACCCATGCAGTGGACGGGTGTTGGCGGCGCAGGTTTTACAACAGGCGCACCATGGCATGCTATAAATACAGACTATACGATTAAAAACGTGGCAGCTCAGCAAGCCAATACAGGTTCGCTTTGGCATCACTACCGCAAGCTGGTCGAAGTAAGGCACCAGGAAGAAGCGCTAAGGCGCGGAACCTACCTGCCTGTTACCGCTTCATCTGATGCAGTTTTTGCTTTTATCAGGCAGCATAACGGCCAGAATATACTGATAGCGGTAAATGTGGGGGGCTCTCAGCAGGATGTGGCGCTTGCCATACCACAGGCAGGGTTAGAGCCGGGCAACCACATGATGTATGAGTTGCTTGACGGCTCTGAGATAGAAATGACTGCAGGGCCTTCAGGCGGGTTTGAGTCACTGGATATGGTATTGCCTGCACGGGGCTACAAGATTTACAAAATAGACAATGCCCTTAGTGTTGCACAGCCACAAGCAGCAAAAGCACTGCTATATCCTAACCCGGCAAAAGGCAGTTTCAGTCTTACTGTACCTTCAGAGAAAGTTGAACTCTATAATACCAGAGGCCAGCTTATAACAACTTATCAGGGTGCAGCAGCACATTACAGCTATAGCACCGATGGTTTAGCCAAAGGTATTTATATGGTAAAGGTAAAAACAGCAACCGGACAAAGTACTTTAAAACTGGTTATAGAATAATAATAACTGCAACGCAGCATAAAGCTCTCCTCTGTGGGAGCTTTTTTGTTATTTATATCTTAAAGAGAGGTAATGTACCTGCCACAGTTTTTAATTTTATGTTTTAAATGTAAGTGAATATGAAACGAATAATTATGATTATAGCTGTTGCCATGCTGACAGCCATGTGTGGTACAGTTAACAAAGGTAACAGTACTACGGCAGAGAAAAGGCCGGATGTGCAGTACCGCGACGACTTTAAATCGGCTGGTGAAGCTGAAAAAAATAAGCTCTTGAAAGACCTTAAAGCGGAAAGCAGCAATTATAGCGTGCTGATATTTACCCAAAACTACAAAGGGCAAAAAATAAAAGTAAGCAATACCAACAAAAGGCTGTTTAATGAGTATGTAGTATCTAACCTTAAAACGGGTATTGCAGGCAAGCTGCGCATAGATAACCGTTATGATACTACACTATATGATAATTACGATAAAACGTCTACAGTAATAGAAGCCAAAGAGGCGCAAAAACATAAATATATTTATGTAATGAAAAACCCCGGCAATAAAAACCCTTTTACCATTACTTATAGTAATACATTGAGACCGTTGGAGTAATCAGTTCCATCTCGAACTTGCGGAAAAATCTTTAATAAGATTTAATTGAGATTTTCCGGCTTCATTTCATTTCGCCCGAAATAGAAATTTAACTTGCAGGCTTCGTTCGTAGCAAACAATAAAATTCCCGAATAATAATTTTTTGCTACACATTTGAAGTTCTGATAAATAATTGTACTTTTGCACTCCCTTTATTGGGGACGGAATGTTTAATTAAAATTATTTATTGTGAACACATTAAGCTACAAGACAATTTCAGCCAATAAGGCAACCGCTGATAAACAGTGGATTGTTGTTGATGCTGAAGGTCATAATTTGGGCCGTTTTGCTTCTAAAGTTGCGATGCTTTTGAGGGGCAAATACAAGCCGAATTATACCCCGCACGTGGACTGTGGCGATAACGTAATTGTTATCAACGCAGACAAAATTAACCTTACCGGTAACAAGCTGGAGGATAAAACCTACATCCGCCACACTGGCTACCCAGGAGGACAAAGGACTTTAACTGCTAAAAACGTAATGGCTAAAAACCCTGCAATTTTAGTAGAGAAAGCTGTGAAAGGTATGCTGCCTAAAAACAAACTTGGCGCAGAACTTTTCCGTAATTTAAATGTATATGTAGGGCCTGACCACAAGCACGCTGCTCAGACTCCTAAAACCGTTAACTTAAACGACTTAAAGTAATGGCAACTATCCACAAAATCGGCAGGAGGAAAACTGCTGTTGCCCGTGTTTACCTGACAGAAGGTTCAGGAAAAATTACGGTAAACAAAAGAGAATTTGAAACCTATTTCCCAACTGCTACCCTACAGTATAAAGTTAAGCAGGCGTTAGAAATGACTAACAACACTGAAAACTTTGACGTAAAGGTAAATGTTTACGGAGGTGGTATTACAGGCCAGGCAGAAGCCGTGCGTATGGCTATTGCCCGCGCAATGTGCGAAGCTGATGCTGAGAACAGGAGCATCCTTAAGCCTGAAGGACTGTTAACAAGGGATCCTCGTATGGTTGAGCGTAAGAAATTCGGCCAGAAGAAAGCCCGTAAGAGATTCCAGTTCTCTAAACGTTAATATTCTTATTGTTGCCTTGTTTGCAGGGCAGCATGGTTCATTAAAATTATTGTATTTAAAAACTCAAGTTGTTGTTGCTTCGCCGAGGCGAAGGTTAGTTTAGCATCTAAATGGGCAGGGCCTTACCTAATAAGCCACCTGTGCATTGCTTACTCAACAGAACGTAAACTATTACAAAAATGGCAAATAAAGTAGATGTAAAAGAATTACTGGAAGCCGGTGTTCACTTCGGACACATGACCAGGAAATGGGATCCTAACATGGCCCCTTATATATACATGGAGCGTAATGGCATACACATTATAAACCTGTATAAAACCGCAGCTAAAATAGAAGAGGCTAACGAAGCCCTTAAAAAAATTGCTGCATCGGGAAGGAAAGTCCTTTTCGTAGCTACAAAAAAGCAAGCTAAAGACATTGTTGCCGAAAAAGCAAGTGCCGCAAATATGCCTTACATTACAGAAAGGTGGCCGGGCGGTATGCTTACTAACTTTGTTACTATCCGTAAAGCTGTTAAGAAAATGGCTTCTATAGATAAAATGAAGAAAGACGGTACATTTAACACGCTTTCTAAAAAAGAGCGCCTTCAGGTTGACCGCCTTCGTGCTAAGCTTGAGAAAAACCTTGGCTCTATTGCCGATATGACAAGGCTTCCTGCCGCGTTATTCGTAGTAGACATCAAGGCAGAACACATCGCAGTAAAAGAAGCTCAGAAATTAAACATTCCGGTTTTTGCAATGGTAGATACCAACTCTGACCCACGTGAGGTTGATTATGTTATCCCTGCAAATGATGACGCTTCTAAGTCTATAGACAAAATTTTATCTTTAGTAACAGGTGCTATTACCGAGGGCCTTTCTGACAGGAAATCTGACAAAGAAGACCTGCCTGCAGGAGAACCGGTTGCCGCACAAACAGCTGCCGAAGCTAACGCTACCGAAGAATAAAACATAACATTACAATAAAGTCGTTATGCTGGCAGATGTTTACTTTTGTATCCATTACCAGCATTACGGCTTTAATTTTTAACTAATAAACTCTATTCAAAATGGCAAATATTACTGCTGCAGACGTAAATAAACTAAGACAGATTACAGGGGCCGGTATGATGGACTGTAAAAAAGCGCTTGTTGAAGCGGAAGGCGATTTCGATAAAGCTATCGAGATACTTCGTAAAAAAGGACAAAAGGTTGCTGCCAACAGGGCTGACAGGGAATCTTCTGAAGGTGCTGTTATTGCTGCTGTTAATGCTGATAACACTCAGGGTGTGATTATATCGCTTAACTGCGAAACCGACTTTGTTGCTAAAAACGAATCGTTCACAAAGCTTGCTACAGATCTTGCTGAGCTTGCCCTTAACTACAATACTAAAGAAGAGTTTCTTGCTGCCGACTATAACGGCCTTAAAGTAGAAGAAAAACTTACTGAGCAGACAGGTGTTATTGGTGAGAAAATAGAAATAGGATCTTTCGAAACACTTAGCGGTGCTTTTGTAAACTCATACATACACGCCGGTAACAGGATAGCTACCCTTGTAGCCCTTTCTGCTAACGTAGAAGGCGCTGACGAGGCTGCACGCAACGTTGCTATGCAGGCTGCCGCTATGGCTCCGCTTGCCCTTAACGAAGAAGGTGTGGATGCCGTTACAATTGAAAAAGAGATTGAGATAGCTAAAGACCAGCTTCGCCAGGAAGGCAAGCCGGAGGCTATGCTTGATAACATTGCTAAAGGTAAACTTGGCCGTTTCTTTAAAGATAACACCCTTGTAAACCAGGATTATATTAAAGACAGCAAAGTTAGCGTAAGCGAGTACGTAAAATCAGTTAACGCTGACCTTACCGTAACCGGATTTAAAAGGGTTGCACTTGCTTAATTAAAGTTCAACTTAAATAAATTAAGAATCCCGCACCGAAAGGCTGCGGGATTTTTTTATTTATTGATACATGCTTCCCAAAGTATTACATCGAAATTTTAAATATTGTTTAATTTATTGTACAAAATAATTAAACTAATTTTGAGAGCATAAAAGCTCATTATGCTGCAGTCCCGCAAAGAAATAATCTACGTAATACTTGCCGGAATTTTTATTACCAATGCTGTTACGGCAGAACTTATTGGTGGTAAAATTATTAATATAGGGCCATATGTGGCGAGCATAGGCATACTGCCGTGGCCTGTGGTTTTCCTGACTACCGACCTTATAAACGAATATTTCGGGCGGGAGGGCGTACGGCGATTATCATTTATTACAGCAGGGCTAATAGCATATTGCTTTGTAATACTGTATGCCGCAATGCAAATACCAGCATCTGAAAGGCTGCCAAATATAACAGATGGGCAGTTTAACGCCGTTTTCGGGCAAAGCCTCTGGATAATTGTGGGCAGTATAACGGCATTCTTAGTATCACAGCTAATCGATATTACTATATTTCATTACTTTAAAAAGCGGACGGGTAAAAAAATGATATGGCTCCGCACTACAGGGTCTACTGTTATATCACAATTTTTTGATAGCTTTATCGTGTTGGGAATTGCCTTTTACCTTACCGGGAAAATGGACACCCAAACCTATATTTCATCCGGGTTTACGGGATATTTCATTAAACTGGCGGTTGCCATACTGCTCACGCCTGTTATATACCTTGCGCACGGATGGATAGACAAGTATATAGACGTTAAAGAAGAAAAATAAGATGCATATATCAGACAAAAAGCGCTGTGGCTGGTGCACAGGCAGTGAGCTATACGAAAAATATCATGATGAGGAATGGGGCCGTCCGGTGCATGATGACGATACCCTATTCCAGTTCCTGTTGCTGGAAACCTTTCAGGCGGGGCTTAGCTGGATAACCATATTAAAAAAGAGGGAAAACTTCAGGAAAGCTTTTGATGATTTTGATTATAAAAAAATAGCCGCTTATGATGATGACAAAATAGCAGAATTATTGAATAATGCAGGTATCATCCGTAACAAACTGAAGGTGTACGGAGCTGTAACCAATGCGCAGGCTTTTATAAAGGTTCAGGAAGAATTCGGGAGCTTCTCCAAATACTTTTGGGACTTTACTAACGGCAAGCCTGTTGTAAACAATTTTACATCACTTAAAGAAGTCCCTGCCACTACCTCACTATCAGATGCTATTAGTAAAGACATGAAAAAGCGTAGCTTTAAGTTTGTAGGCTCAACGGTTATTTATGCACACATGCAGGCAACAGGAATGGTTAATGACCATGTGTTGGATTGCTGGACACGCCAATAAATTAGAAATCAGAATTCAGATTTTAGAATTTAGACTATGCCTTCTTATATCAAATAAAAAAATCCTGCCCCGGCAGGATTTTTTATATTATAACTTCTAATTTCTGACTTCTCAAATTAGTAGCGGTAGTACTCCGGCTTAAATGGCCCTTCAACCTCAACGCCAATATAATTAGCTTGGTCGGTGCTTAGGGTTTCAAGTTCCACGCCTAATTTAGCAAGGTGCAGCATGGCAACTTTTTCATCAAGGTGCTTAGGCAGCATATATACTTTGTTCTCATAGTTCTCGCTGTTTTTCCAAAGCTCTATTTGCGCAAGTGTCTGGTTAGTAAACGAGTTACTCATTACAAAGCTTGGGTGGCCTGTAGCACAACCCAGGTTAACAAGGCGGCCTTCGGCAAGTATAATAACATCTTTACCGTTGATTGTATATTTATCTACCTGTGGCTTTATTTCAACTTTGGTTGAACCATGGTTTTTGTTTAGCCAAGCCATATCAATTTCGTTATCAAAGTGGCCTATGTTACAAACAATGGTTTTGTCTTTCATAGCCTCAAAGTGGCGGCTCACAACAATATCTTTATTACCTGTAGTGGTTATTACAATATCGGCATTGCCTACAACGGTATCAAGCTTTTTAACCTCATAACCATCCATAGCAGCCTGTAGCGCACATATAGGGTCAATTTCAGTAACAGTAACTATAGAGCCTGCCCCACGAAAAGAAGCGGCAGTACCTTTACCCACATCTCCGTAACCGCATACTACTACCCTTTTACCGGCAAGCATAACATCGGTAGCACGGCGAATAGCATCTACAGCACTTTCTTTACAGCCATACTTGTTATCAAATTTAGATTTGGTAACAGAGTCGTTAACGTTTATTGCAGGCATAACAAGCGTGCCATTCTTCATCCTTTCATAAAGGCGGTGTACACCTGTCGTAGTTTCTTCAGATAGTCCTTTAATACCTGCTGCAAGCTCAGGGTAACGGTCAAACACCATATTGGTAAGGTCGCCACCATCATCAAGTATCATGTTAAGCGGCTCACGGTCTTCGCCAAAAAACAGGGTTTGCTCTATACACCAGTCAAACTCCTCCTCGTTCATGCCTTTCCATGCATAAACCGGTATGCCTGCGGCAGCAATGGCAGCAGCGGCATGGTCCTGTGTAGAGAATATGTTGCATGAGCTCCAGGTAACTTCAGCGCCAAGCGCTACAAGTGTTTCTATAAGCACAGCGGTTTGTATGGTCATGTGCAGGCAGCCTGCAATACGGGCGCCTTTAAGCGGCTGCTCGTTCTTATATTCTTCGCGCAGTGCCATAAGGCCGGGCATTTCAGCTTCTGCAAGTTCTATCTCTTTTCGGCCCCATTCTGCAAGTGAAATATCTTTTACTTTATAAGCCACGTGTGGCACAGTCTTAGTACTCATGAATTTGTATATTTGTGATTAGCAAAAATTTATGCAAATGTAGCGATTTCCCTCTTAAACACCCAGCTTTAAGGTTATTTTAAGCTTTGTTGAGGGTTTTTAAGCGTTTGAAAACCAAACAAATGTAAAACACATTCAAAATTAGGAAAATGCCTCTTTATACTGCTTATAAAAAAGACGATGGCACACAGGTTTTAGTGTGGAAAATTACAGAAAGCCTTAAAGAACTTACCCAAAAAGTAGCGCTTAAGCCCGTGTGCCATAACCGTATTGACGGGATGAAGAGCGAGCTGCACCGCAAAGGCTTTTTAAGCGTGCGCATGCTGTTGCAGGAAGCCGGCTATACCGATTTTGATATGTTTTATGGCGATGACGGCAAACCCCACCTTACCGATGGCAAGAACATTTCCATAACCCATTCGTATGGATTCTCGGCAATAGCCATTAGCAATAAGAATGTGGGTATTGATATGGAAATGCAGCGCGAAAAGATAATAACCATTGCCAATAAATTCTGCATAACAGAGTTTAGCTATCTCGACCCTATGCACCTGCAGGAATACATGCGCCAGCTTACCGTTATATGGGGCGTTAAAGAAGCGCTTTTTAAAATGATATCGCTGCCCGGCATCAGTTTTAAGAACCACATAGATGTTTTAAGGTTTAGCATAGATGATAAACGCGGAAGGGCGCAGGTAACTTTTGACAATATGAACCGTAACTATATTTTCTTTTTTGAGGAACTGGAAGGCTTTACGCTGGTATATAGTTTTGAAGAAGAAATTTTAAGCCACTAAAATTAATGACCGATTTTTTCGACCTTCTTTTCAGCCAGTACCAAAGTTACAGCACAACCAACATTATCCTGGAGGCCATCGCGGTTATATTCGGCATTATAAGTGTCTTCTATTCTAAGCACAACAACATACTTGTTTACCCAACAGGCATTATAAGCACGGCAATTTATGTTTACCTGCTGTACCACTGGGACTTATATGGCGACCTTATCATAAACGTATATTATTTTGCTATGAGCATTTACGGCTGGCACCTGTGGAGCAAGAAAAATAATGCTGATGAGGACTTACTTAAAATAACCGAAATGACTGCAAAAGATAACTTAAAATGCATACAGATATTTATTGTTTCGGTTATATTTGTGTCGGCTGTGTACGTTTATTTTGACAAATTCAGCCATTGGTGGGCTTATGTAGATACCTTTATCACAGGGCTCTTTTTTATAGGGATGTGGCTGCTTGCCAAAAGAAAACTGGAAAACTGGCTTTTTTTAATAGCAGGAGATGTTATTGCCATTCCGCTTTTCTTTTATAAAGGCTACACCCTATCCAGTATATTATATATATTCTTAACCATAGTTGCCATATTTGGTTATATATCATGGAGAAAAAAATTACAAAACAATACACCGGCTCTGTTAACATAATTATTTATGCCGATAACCAGCAAAACGCCCAAAACATAACAAAAAGCCTTGCTGCAACTACAGATGCTAACCCAAAAAGGGAATATGCATTTAAGAGCTATGACTTTGAAATGGCGCTTACAAAAAAAAATAAATTCGCCGAGAACAAGCTTGCCATTTTAGCAACAACTGATTTAGCTACAGAAACGGTAAAGCAACTGATAAACCGCCTTGACAAAAAAGGGGCGAATTATATAGTTGCCGAAAGCAGCGATGATACCCTAGCCGACTATTGCGCCACACTACTGGATAATGTTGAAAAAGCAATGCAGCTTGGCTTCAGCATCAGCGACTATACTCAGATACATGAAAAAGGTATTTGTTTAGAAAAAATAAAAGACCAGATTACTATATTCAGGGATGGCATAACTAAAATAAGCCTTAAAAAGCCTGCAGTTATAAATGACGGTATCTTTAAGTTACCCAAAAAATCGGCTGAAGAGTATGCCGAGTACTTCGAAAAGAAAAAGGACAATTATAAGCTCATGAAGTTTATACCGGCATCGGGTGCCGCTACCCGTATGTTTAAGTTCTTAAATGAGTTTATGGCCGATTTTAATCCTGAAGAAGATACACTTAATGCTTATGTAAACCGCAAAAACGCTAATGAACTTAATGTTTTTTTAGTGGGGCTGGAAAAATTTGCCTTCTTTAATGATATAGCGGATGTAATAAGGCAAAAACCTGAATATAACGAATGGAGCAAAAGCACCCGCGCTTATAACTTTATCAGCACCATGCTCCAGGACGAGCGTTTTGATTTTGCCAACAAGCCAAAGGGCATACTGCCTTTTCATAAATATGAAGATCATGTAGCTACACCGATATGCGAACATTTTAAGGAAAGTATAGGCTATGCAGTGTCGCAAAACAAAACCAATTTGCATTTCACCATATCAGAAGAGCACCTTGACGGATTTTTAGATGCCGTTAAAGAAGCTAAAGATGCCGTTGAGAAAACTACTGATGCAGAGATCAACTTCAGCTTTTCTTACCAGCACAAGAGTACTGATACCCTTGCGGTAGATATGGAGAACAAGCCATTCAGGGAAGATAATGGCAATATACTGTTTCGACCCGGAGGGCATGGCGCGCTTATAGAAAACCTTAATGAGCTGGATGCCGATATTGTTTTTATAAAGAATATAGATAATGTTAGCCATAACAATATAGAACTGATATCGCTTTACAAAAAAGCACTTGCCGGGGGCCTTATAGAGCTTCAGGAGCAGGTATTTATTTTCCTGGAACGTATAGACGAAGGCGGCATTACCGAAGAAGAGGTAAACGAGATATTCACTTTTGCCAAAGAGCAGCTTTCGCAGCACATACCGGCTGACGTACATAAATTTACCACCGAAAATAAAGTAGAATATGCACGCCAGTTGCTTAACAGGCCTATACGCGTTTGCGGCATGGTAAAGAACGAAGGCGAACCGGGTGGCGGGCCGTTTTGGGTGGAAGAAGAAAAAGGCAGGCTTTCACTGCAAATTGTAGAAAGCTCGCAGATAGACATGGACAACAAAAACCAGAAGCAGGTATTTTCGCAGTCCACACACTTTAACCCTGTAGACTTGGTGTGCGGACTTAAAGACTATAAGGGCAACAAGTTTAACCTCACACAGTATGTAGATAACGCTACCGGGTTTATAGTACAAAAAAACCGCCTGGGCAAAGATGTAAAATCATACGAACTACCGGGACTTTGGAATGGCGCTATGGCAGGCTGGATTACGGTTTTTGTGGAAGTGCCCCTCGAAACGTTTAACCCTGTTAAAACGGTAAATGATCTATTAAAGCCGGCGCACCAGCCGCAATAGCAATCTACGATTGATGATTTTAGATTAATATTCTGAAATCTTAGATCTGAAATAAACATGAATAAAGACCTCATTATACAGGAACTTGATTTTAAGGCGGTGCGAAGCAGCGGCGCGGGCGGGCAAAATGTAAACAAGGTTGCCAGCAAAGTGGTATTGAGCTTTAACCTTGAACAAAGCGATGCCCTTACAGATGAGGAAAAAGCCCTTGCCGAAGACAAACTTGCATCACGCCTTACCAATGATAAGGTACTGATATTGCAATGTGATGAAGACCGCAGCCAGTTACGAAATAAGGAACTGGTTATCAAGCGTTTTTTGCAGGTTATACAAAATGCTTTGACTGTCCCTAAAAAGCGTACTCCTACCAAAGTACCGAAAGCTGTAGTAAAAAAAAGGCTTGAGAACAAACGAAGGCAGTCAGACATCAAACAATCGAGGAGAAAACCGGATTTTTAATCTTGAAAAATTATTCCGGAAACTGTGCTTTAATTTCCCAATTCTGAAATAAAACTATTACTTTTGCGCTGTCTCAAAGGGGTGCCCTAAATCACGGGCTGAGATCATACCCAAAGAACCTGGGCGGGTAATGCCGCCAAGGGAAAGGCGAAAAGGTGCAGGAGTGCACGCCGGCCTTAAGCCAATGAATCATTTTATTATTAACTTTAAAAAAGGAATAATTGCCCCTTTTATTCGTAAGCACATATTTACGAATGAAAACTTTATTCACTTCTGCAAACAGCAAAAAAACCGTTTTAAGGGTTGCACTTGCACTGTTTTCTGTTGGCGCTGCCGCACAAAACACATCGGAGCAGGACACCACACAGGTCTCTGATTACAAACTTGACGAGGTACTTGTGCAGGCCGTTCGCGTCACTGCCCAGACGCCCGTAACATTCAGCAACGTTAGCAAAGAGGAAATTGCCCCGCGAAACCTGGGGCAGGACATCCCCCTGTTGCTTAATTACCTTCCGTCTGTTGTTACTACTACCGATGCCGGTAATGGCATTGGCTACACAGGCATACGCGTTCGTGGTGCCGATGCAAGCCGCGTTAACGTTACCCTTAACGGCATACCCTACAATGATGCCGAATCGCACGGGACATTTTGGGTTAATATGCCCGACTTTGCCTCATCTGTAGAGAATATACAGCTACAACGCGGTGTGGGTACCTCTACTAACGGGGCAGGCGCTTTTGGCGCAAGCCTTAACCTGCTTACCGATGCTTACAGCAAAAACTCGAGTGGCGAGATTTCTAATAGCTTTGGTAGCTTCAACTCGCGCAAACACACAGTAAAGTTCAGCACCGGGCTAATGAACGACCGTTTTGAAATTGCGGGAAGGCTCAGCAATATTGCCTCTGATGGGTACATCGACAGGGCAGAGTCCGACCTTAAATCATACTTCCTGCAGGGAACGTATGTATATGGCTCTACACTTATAAAAGCACTTGTTTTTGGCGGAACAGAGCGCACTTACCAGGCATGGAACGGGATAGATGCCGCCACGATGGCTGAAAACAGGCGTTTTAACTATTCGGGGATGTACACCGATAATGAGGGTAATGTCCGTTTTTATGATAACGAAACCGACAATTACCAGCAGGATCATTATCAACTACACTGGAATGAAAGTTTAAATAACAACTGGAGTACCAATGTAGCGCTGCATTACACGATAGGGAAAGGTTATTATGAAAACTACCGTGACAACGATACGTATGCCGATTACGGACTTAACGATATAACAGTAAACGGCGAACTGATTACAGAAGAAGACCTGATAACCCAAAAATGGCTCGATAATGACTTTTATGGTACTACATTTTCTGCCAACTATAAAGATGAGGCCTGGGATATAATATTTGGCGGTGCGTGGAATAAGTATGAAGGGGCGCATTTCGGCAACATAATCTGGGCGAGGTATTCAGGCGATTTTGAGCGTGATGACCGCTATTATGACAACAATGCCGACAAGACCGACTTTAATGTGTTTGCCAAAGCAAACTATCGCATAAGCGAAAATATCAGCCTCTTCGGGGATATGCAGTACCGCCGTGTGCGTTACCAGGCCGACAACGTATTGGAAAGCGCCGCTACACCTGTTGCCGTAGATGACACTTTTAACTTTTATAACCCGAAGGCAGGCTTAACATACAGGATAAACGACAACAACAACCTGTACTTCAGCTATGCTAGGGCTAACAAAGAGCCGCGCCGCGCCGATTATGAAAGCGGCAGTACCAAACCCGAAACGCTTAATGATTTTGAGCTTGGCTGGCGCTATAAGCAGGGGCGTAATGCTGTAAACGTAAACGCTTACTACATGCGCTATAAAGACCAGTTAGTGCTTACAGGCGCACTTAATGACGTAGGAGCACCCGTTTATACCAACAGCGGCGACAGTTACCGCACAGGGCTTGAGGCAGACATAACAGCTTATGCGGCTGATTTTTTAATCATTCGCCCAAACATTGCGTTAAGTATTAATAAGAATATTGACTTCTTTATTGAAGGGGAAAATGGCCCTGAAAACCTGGGTAATACTGAAATTGCTTTTTCGCCGGGCATGATAGCAGGCAACCAGCTTATTTTCCTGCCTTATAAAAATTTACAGATAGCCGTGCTTAGCAAATATGTTGGCGAGCAGTATATGGATAACTTTGAATCTGGCAACGCAAAGCTGGACAGCTACTTCGTGAACGACCTCAACATAAGCTACGAGCTTAAAACCGAAAAGATATTTAAGTCGATCGTATTTAGCGGGTTGTTAAACAACATGTTGGACACCGAATATGTTTCTAACGGTTATATGTGGGGAGACCCTTACTATTACCCGCAGGCAGGTATTAACTTCCTTGTAGGTGCGACCTTAAAATTCTAAAAAAACTATTTTTATAATATAATTATCCTGCTACAGTTTGTGGCAGGATTTTTTTATATCTATCAGGGCTTTCGGCAATTTCTTTAATTACTTTATTTCGCTTTACAAGGAAGCTGCGCATGTAACGTTCAAGAAACAGTACATCTGCAAGTTTCCCAAAAAAACCAAGTGGGCTTGTGTAGGTAAATACATCCTGCATCAAAACTTTACCACTAAATTCTTTAAAAATATGCTGATGCCGCATAGCTTTAAAAATTCCCTTCGTCATTTCATCCGTAAAATAATCCGGCTTTTTATATTCGGTTATAATAACTGTAAGTTTTTGGGAAATGCCGAAATGTTTTGCTTTCCAGGTAACGCTTTCGCCTAAAGCTATGAGTCCTGATGTTTTTCCTGCAATAGCTTCCTCTTTAGTCTGAGAAGCTGAGACTAAATGCAAATCAATACTCCTTGAAAGATCAAAAACTACAGTGATGGGAGCATTTATATAGGTATCAATCTTAATTACCGGCATTAATTCGACACCCTTATCTTATTCTCTCCTGTAATTTCAACACGGTAAGGTTTTAGGGTATATCTCTGGCCTTCGGCTTCACCGCTAAACAGGTTATATTCAGCTCCGTCACACGGGCAGGTTGCAATAACGCCATCGCGCTGCAGGCGGGAACAATCGGTTAAAGGCTGGTTGGGGCAGCTTGCCTCATAAGCAGTAAAGCCCCCTCCGGTATTTATAACATAAACTCCATTTATACCTACACCCGACTGGTTAACATAAACCACGTTGCCGGTAAACTGTAGCTGGCTGTACTGCGGCAGGTTCATATCTATATCTACCGAAAAATTATAATCAGGCAGGTTAGGGTTACGGTACCTGTTATCATCACTGCTGCAGCTGCATATAAGAAGCGTAACCGCAAGCACGAACAGGTATTTGGCTATATTCATAAAATTTTGCATAATAATTATGAAACAAATTTAATTTAATTAACTTTGACAGGTGCTATTGCACATAGTTAAAAACAGACAAATTAAAAAAATATTATCTTTGCAGAAAGAAATCCCGTTGCGAATGGGATTTTTTCTATTTATATAAACAATGAAGTTATGAGTACAGTATCTTACTACACAGCCGAAGGATTAAAAAAACTAAGGGATGAGCTTGACCAGCTAAAAAGTATAGAAAGGCCTAAAGCATCTCAGGCAATAGCCGAGGCAAGGGATAAAGGAGACTTATCTGAAAATGCAGAATATGATGCCGCAAAAGAGGCACAGGGCCTGCTTGAGCTTAAAATAGCCAAAATGGAAGAGCTTGTTGCCAACGCACGCCTTATAGATGAATCTCAGCTTGATGTAAGCAAGGCACTTGTGCTTAGCACCGTTAAAATTAAAAACCGCGCCAACGGCATGGAAATGAAATATACGCTTGTTGCCGAAAGCGAAGCCGACCTTAAAGCAGGTAAAATATCGGTAACATCACCTATAGGCAAAGGGCTGTTAGGCAAATCTGTAGGTGAGGTGGCCGAAATTAAAGTACCTAACGGCACACTTAATTTTGAAGTGCTGGAAATAACAAGGGACTAACAACCAAATAAAATCACAAGTATGAGCACCATATTCACTAAAATTGTAAACGGCGAAATACCGGCCTACAAAGTAGCGGAAGATGATAACTTCCTTGCATTTTTAGATGTAAACCCTAATGCAAAAGGCCATACGCTGTGCATACCCAAACAGGAAATAAATAAAATATTTGATATGGATGAGCAACTTTATACCGGGCTTATGCAGTTTGCCTATAAAGTTGCCCATGCCATAGAAAAAACCGTACCATGCAAACGCGTGGGTATGGCCGTTGTGGGCCTGGAAGTACCCCATGTGCATGTGCACCTTATACCGCTTAATGATATGGACGACTTTAGGTTCATTAATAAAGTTAAACTGGAAAAAGAAGATTTTCAGGCACTTGCAGAATCTATAAGCAATAACCTGTAACCATTTATTAAAATCATAAAAATTTGGCACACGCTTTGTTAATGCATTTTGCGAATTAATAAAACGTTAATTAAATTTTTATGAAACACAAATTTTTAGCTTTAGGCTTAGCAGGGCTTTTTATGGCCTCATGTTCATCAGACGATGACAATTCTAACAATGTAAACATGTCTTTGCTTACTACCAAAAAGTGGTATTATGTATCTGACAGGGTAAATGGCGAAACCCTGCCTTATGACGATCATGAAACCTGCGGTAAAGATTATGTAGAGTTTACTACCACGGGTGCTGTAAGCCATGTTGATGTTTGGAACTGCAACGGCAATACCCCCGAAACAGAGACTATACCCGGCACTTATACTGTAAACGGCAAAAACATTGTTATAAACATGGCAGGATATACACTTGGGGCTAATGTGAAGAGGCTGACATCTGAAACATTTGTCATAGAATCACAGTTTGATTATGACGAAGATGGGGATTCAGAAACCGTTACCCAAACCTATACAAGCCAGCCATAGTTTCTTTCATCAATCAAAAAAACGAAATCAAATCAGAAAAAGCGGGAAATAATTCCCGCTTTTTTAATGGATGCACCTTATTATCAAAAATTATACCCGAAGAAAAGACTGTATTAATTTTATCAAAAAACCGGAGGGTTATAAAGGTGCTTTTTTGTAATTTTATACAGAAAATTTACAGTATTTATGCTCAAGCAGAATTTACAGTTAAAGTTATCGCAGAAATTATCTCCGCAGCAAATTCAGCTCATGAAGCTGATACAACTGCCTACGCAGGCATTTGAGCAACGCCTGAAAGAAGAAATGGTTGAAAACCCGGCGCTGGAATCGGGACGTGAAGAAGAATATGATGATGCCGACGATTTCGGGAATGATGATTATGACGAATATGATGACTATGATAACGACAGGATTGATGCCGACGAGATTAATATAGACGAATACCTGAGCGACGACGAGATACCCAACTACAAGCTGCAGGCCAACAACTATAGCGATGATGATGAAGACAGGACTATGCCCTTTGCAGCTAATGTTAGTTTCCACCAAAGCCTTACCGACCAGCTAAATACTTTTATACTCAGCGAAAATGAGAGGGACATAGCCGAATTTTTAGTCGGCAGCATAGATGATACGGGCTACATTAGGCGCAGCATACCCGATCTTGTAGATGATATGGCCTTTACGCAGGGTATTTATACCGATGAGCAAACTGTAGAAAACATACTGCACGTTATCCACCAGTTAGAGCCGGCAGGTGTGGGTGCACGCGACCTCCAGGAATGCCTTTTGCTTCAGCTAAAGCACAAAACGCCTACCGAGGCTGTAAACCTGGCTATAAATATTATAGACAACCAGTTTGATGCCTTTACCAAAAAGCATTATGATAAGCTGCTGCAAAAATATGATATTACACAAGACCAGCTAAGAAAAGCGATAGACGAAATAGAAAGGCTTAACCCGAAACCGGGAGGCTCTTATGACAGTAATAAGGCAGTAGAGCACGTTGTGCCCGATTTCAGCATAAAGATTATCGATGGCGAACTCGAGCTTTCGTTAAACGGCAGGAACGCGCCGGAGCTTCACGTGAGCAAAGATTACCAGGAAATGCTGCAGAGCTATAAAGATTCGCGCGAAAAATCGAATGCGCAGAAGGACGCAGTGCAGTTCATCAAGCAAAAGCTGGACTCTGCCAAATGGTTTATAGATGCCATAAGGCAAAGGCAGGAAACGCTTTTTGTTACCATGAATGCCATAATGCACTTTCAGGAAGAATATTTCCTTACAGGCGACGAAACCAAGCTTAGGCCCATGATACTTAAAGATATTGCCGACTTAGTAGGGCTTGATATATCTACCGTATCCCGTGTGGCTAACAGTAAATATGTAGAAACCCCTTACGGCACCAAGCTGATTAAGGAATTCTTTTCTGAAGCTATGAAGAACGACCAGGGAGAGGATGTTTCTACCATAGAAATTAAAAAGATATTGCAAAATGTTATTGAGGAAGAAGATAAAAGAAAACCCCTTCCTGATGATAAGCTTGCCGAAATACTTAAAGACAAAGGCTACCCTATAGCCAGGAGGACAATTGCAAAATACCGCGAACAGCTTGATATACCTGTTGCCCGCATGCGCAAGAAGATTTAGCACATGAAAAAGCCGGCACTTCTTTTTTCTTATATTTTTAACCCGCTGCTTATACCGGTATATGCTACACTTTTCTATTTTTTAATTACAATCAATTACTTTCATACCCACGAGGTGTACCTTGTGTTTATACAGGTGCTTATTGTTACGGTACTGCTGCCTGCATCTGTATTCTACCTGCTGCGCTCGCTGGGGCTTATAAAAACGCGGATGCTGCTCGATAAAAAAGAACGCAGGCTGCCACTGGCTATATATGCACTGCTGCTCTTTATACTCATTAAACACAGCCTTGCCGACTTTGTACTTCCTGAACTTTATTATTTTTTTCTGGGTAACCTTATCAGTATAATGGCGGCCTTGGCACTGGTTTTATCAGGCAATAAAATAAGCCTGCACGTGTTGGGGGTTTCATCACTCACAGTATTTGTAATAAGTATTTCTGCTTATTACCACATACAACTGTTATGGATTATAGCCATTCTTATAACCTGCTGTGGTTTTGTGGCATCTTCAAGGCTTATAGAAAAAGAACATACCCTGAACGGCATTGTGCTGGGTGCGCTTATTGGTGTTGTGCCGCAGGTGCTACTATGGTTTGCATGGCTGTTTCCTGTTGCGTAGATTTACAGTATGTAAAACATTAGCCCGAAGTTAACAGCATTAAGGTTTACCTGTTGCCCGTTATCCAGCCTTGCATCTTTATTAAAAAGGGGGTTAAGCCCGTAGTAAGCATAAAAATTCCATGTGTTCCACCCTGCCGAAACATACACTCCATACAGCAGCCGGTTCATATCATCATTGCTTTTCACTTTTGTACTGCCGCCGCTTAACTGGTAAAACTGGGCTTTATCTGCAAAAAGGTAGCTCGCCTTAAAGCCGGTATATACCCTCCAGAATTTATGGCTTGAACTGTTGGAGTTTCGCCAGCGGAATTCAATTGGCAATTCCAGGCAATGCAGCACCAGCTTGTTTTTGTCAAACTCATCATTGTCGGGTTCTTCATACAGTACAGTGCCTGCAGTTTCTGTAATTTTCAGGTTGTGTTTTATATTGCTGTAAGCATAGCCCAGGCCTACGGCAATGGCATAGGTGCGTGCTTCATTAACAGGCATATCCCTTAAAAATCCAAAAGAAATACCTGTAGAAAAAGAGTTTTGAGAATAATTACCCGGCTTATTCTGCATCAGCACATAAGATATAGATGTATAAAACTGGTCTTCCCTGTATTTAGGATCCGAAAAAGTTGTAATACTATCTGTTTCGGTTACCGCATCTTGTTCTTCGGTCTGCGCAACAGAAGCTATGGTTATGAAAAATAAAAAAAAGGTATAAAGCAGTCGCATGGAGCCATATTAATTATTTACAAATATGCGAAAGTTTTGCTTATACTTCAGCTATCTTTTTCGCTGTTATTGCCCAACAGGTACCCAAATGGTTTTAAAGGCTCTACATGACCGAAAATAACATTAGCCACAGCAAGTATAGGCACCGATAAGATCATGCCTATAACACCCCACAAAAGGCCGCCTGCAACAACTGCAATAATGGTCATGAGCGGATCGAGGTTTACTTTTTCTCCCACAACATACGGCTGTAAAATATAGCTTTCTACAAACTGCCCCACCGTAAATGTTACGATAATGCCTATAAGTGCACCGGTATCGCCACTAGTTATATAACCCAGCCCTATAGCAAGCACAAAACCGATAATATTACCTATATACGGAATTATAGTAAGCAGTGCAGCAAGTATGCTAATAACTATAAAATTACTTACACCTGATACCCCCATGCCTATGGCATAGAGCACCGCAAGGAAAATCATGAGCAGGAATTTACCAAAAAGGTAGCCCTGTGTTATAGAAGCGGTTTCCGCTAAAACCTGCGAAACCTCCTGTTTTTTATGATCCGGAAATAACTTTATAAAAAATTTGCGGAATTTACTCCGGTAGTTAAGCAGGAAAAAGACATATATAAACGTTAGCAGATAGTCGCCCATAAAAGAGTAAAAGCTATTGACAAACCCAAGCGCCCGTTTGCCCACACTTTTTGCCGATATAGAATCCTGTAGTTTCAGATCTTCTTTATTTATGGGGGTACTGGAATAAACCTGTTGCTCCAGCTGTTCTATTTTGGGCATTATACGCTCTTTTACTTTATCCCAGTCATTAAGGAACTGTGATATTTGCAATGACACTACAAAGGCAAAGGCAATGCTTACCAAGAACAAAAAAAGTGTACTTGTAAGTGAAGCATATATTCGCTTAAAACCCCACTTTTCTAATTTTTTGGATACAGGCATCATAAGCAAAGCCAGTATTACGGCAGTAACAAATGGCGCGAGTAAAGGTTTGCCATCAGCAAGGCAGAGAAACAGGAAATATATACCTATCAAAAAAGCTGCGCCCCCGTAAAGAATCTTGCTTCCGAGTTTCATAAAGTAAGGTTTTGATTAAAGGTATTTATACTGTAAGCAAAACCAAAAGTTTTTAGGAAACTTTATAATATTAATGCATATTTGGATGATAACAGTAAGTCCAGTATCGTAATATTACAGCGATAAGCTCTTTAAGCTCATTATAATTATCTCCTTTTTTAAAAAAGCCCTGTATCGTTAATTTAGTGTAGGCTTCATTAACGGCTTGTTGCGTTACCGTGGTAGAATAAAATACAAAGGGTATACTTTTTTTTCGCAGGTAATCATTATCGTCTATCCTTTTCTTAAAATCGAGGCCATTTTCGAATGGCATGTTTATATCACTGCAAATAATAAAAACAGGGTCGGGTGTAGAGCTAAGGTATTCATACGCCTCTGCTGTATTTTCAAACCATATTACGGGGTTTTCATATCCCAGATCCCTTACAATATCTTCAAAAATTTCTTTATCATCCGCATCATCTTCCACTAATACTATAGGGCCGCTCCTGTACATACTTTTTATTATTTTAGTCAATAAAGGTAATAATAATTATACAAAGTGGCTATTTGCCCGGTAATAGTACAAACAAATACACTAATCCTTATTACCTTCAACCACAGACACCCGGGTGCGCGGCAGGCTTTCAGGATAATTCTTCTGAAGGTACTCTATAAGCTTTTCCCTGATATGAACCCGCAAATCCCAGGCAGTGCCCGAATCTTTTGCGCTCATTAGTGCGCGTATCTCCATTACATCGGCTTTTGCATCTGTAACCTGCATAACATTTACCTTACCATCCCAAAGCGGTGTTCCGTTAAGCAGCCGTGTAAGCTCTCCCCTAAGCTCATCTACCGGCACATGAAAGTCGGTATAAATAAATACAGTACCCAGTATTTCAGATGTGGTGCGTGTCCAGTTCTGAAAAGGCTTATCTATAAAATAAGTGGTAGGCACTACAAGCCGCCTCTTGTCCCAAATATTTATAACAACATAAGTTAGTGTTATTTCTTCTATCCTGCCCCATTCGCCTTCTACAATAACTACATCGTCAAGCCTTATAGGCTGTGTTATGGCTATCTGTATTCCTGCCAGCAGGGTGCCCAGCGCCTTTTGTGCCGAAAAACCAATAATAATACCCGCTATACCTGCCGAAGCCAGCACACTTGCCCCGATAGACTGTATGCTTTCGAAGCTCATAAGTGCTGCGCCGACAGCCAAAATGGTTATTACAAAAACTGCAACCCTTTCGAGTATGTTAAACTGCGTATAAACACGCCGTGCCGCAAGGTTATCGGCGGCTGTTATATCATATTTACGGATAAGCCCGCTTTTAACCACCCTTACCATTATGATAAGAAACCAGGTAATACTCAGTATGAGCAGCAGGATACCAATGTGCCCTACTATACCGGAATAGGAATCATCAAAAATACCGGCGGCAACGCCAATGCGTATAACGAGTGAAATTATAAATAGTATAAGCGGCACCTTAATGCGGTGTGCAAAATTTACAGGAAGTATGTTACCGGGATTTTTGCCTACTTTTTTTAATACAAAAAAGATAACCGTAAATGCCACTACAAGCCCTGCAACACTGAAAATTATATACTTTATGAGGTCTGAATCCAGATTTGCCACATTCATAAACAAGGTTTTAAATTGATGGCTTATAAAATTAAGCAACCCTGTTTTTAAAGAAAACCTATTAAAGAATACCTTAACATAAAACAGCCGTGTTACACAAATCCTAATAGATTGCATACAAAGACTTAATCTTTAGTTAACTATGATTTTTGTCATGATTAGCAAGCATATTTGTTAGTATATTTGTGTATATAACCAAAAAATATAAGAGCATGTTAATACAAATCAACACGGATAAGAACATTGAAGGGCACGAAAGGATGGAAAGCTATTATAGCGGGATTTTACAAAATGCACTTAAAAAATTTGAAGACAGGATAACAAGGCTTGAAGTACATTTAGGCGACGAGAACAGCAGTAAGGGCGGAGATGACGACAAACGCTGCATGATAGAGGCACGCGTTGCAGGGCTAAAGCCTGTAGGAGTTGTACACCATGCCGACACTATTGAGAAAGCAGTATCGGGTGCTACGGACAGGATTAAGCATGCACTTGAGCATACATTCGGGAAACTGAATGCACATTAAAAACATGACAAAGAAAATACAGAGGGCTGCCTGTTAAGGCAGCCTTTTTTATAATACTCCAAGTATTTTATCCATAACCCAGGCAGTATGTGCAGCAGTTGCGCCTGTAGATGGATGCACAGCATTACCCAGCAGGTGCTCCTTTATATTCCGAACGTGGTATAATTGTATGTTTTCCGGATTTTCTATAAATACTTCTGTAACCCCGCTTTCATTTTCAAGCACAAGCCGCTCTTCATTAAATACAGAAAACCTGATTGTGCCTTTACTGCCGATAATCTCTGCTTCATCCCTGCGGCTATGGCTGCCAAAGTTAAATGAAGCCGAACCTGTTGCCCCCTTTTGGTGCATCCAGGATGCAGTTATGGCATCTTTAGCCGTGTACAGCCCCTGCTGATTGGTTGCTATACCTTTAACATCTATAACATTGCCCAAAAGGTGTATAAACAGGTCTAAGCCATGGCTTGCAAGATCGTCAAAATAACCCGCTGTAGCAATTTTGCTGTCAGTACGCCAGTTATATTCGCCCGATACATCTGCAGCAGAGGGCGTGCGGGTTAACAGCCAGCTTATGTGCCTTACCTGCCCTACAGCACCGTTGCTTATCCATTCGGCAATTTTTGCAAAACGAGGCAGCGAGCGGCGGTAATAAGCCACAAAAAGCGGCAACCCTTTGTCCTTAAAATCATTACAGATTGCAAGACAGTCTTCATAGCGTGGTGCCATGGGCTTTTCTATACAGCAGGGTTTGCCTGCCTTAGCCACCATTAAGGCATATTGCCTGTGGGTATCGGGTGGTGTAGCAATATAAACAGCACCTACTTCGGGGTCATTTATTAGCGCTTCCGCATCGGTATAAAAAGTAGGTACATTATGCCTTTTGGCATAATCGGCAGCCTTTTCAGCATCGCGCCGCATTACCGCCTGAAGCGCAAAGCCATCGGTTTTGTAGTACGCAGGGCCACTCTTGCGCTCTGTAACACTGCCGCAGCCAATAATACCCCATTTTATAATCTTGTCCATGATGTTTCGTAGTTATTCAGGTATAAAAGTATAAATTCCAACCTTTGCAACAATATAAAAAACCCTGCGTTTTGGGCAGGGTCTTTAAAAAGTATAGTTAGAGTTAGTTATTAAAATGCTGTACTTAATGCAAGGGTAAAGCCGGTACTTTCGGGCACAAAGCGGCAAACACCGCCCACACACACCAAGCCTCCGCGCTGCCTGCCATAGTTAACGGCAACCCTTGTGGCACCGTGGCGGTAAGCGCCACCCACATTATAGTAATGTATTTGCTTGTTACTGTCATCATTACCATAGTTATAAATATCCCAAACATAAACAGAGTAGGTATCATTAAGGTTAAGCTCTACCGTGCCACCCGCCCAGTTTTTCATGTCGGCATCCGCCCACATATGCTCGGCTTCAAAGCGGATAGATTTTGTTGTGTCAAAGTTATATATTACTTCGCCTGTTGCTATATTGGCATTAACCTCTTCGCCACCTTCCAGCCAAAGCTTGTTGTAATACTGGTTGATGTAGTAAAAATTGGTTATAAGTGTTTCCGTAAACCTTTTCTTTATTTCTATGTTGTAATCAGAAAAGTATTTTTTACCCGCACCAAAAAGGTTGGTATCATAATTTGCAGGAGTAAACCTGTACTGGCCCGGCAGGTTATACCAGCTTGCCGCATTTACAGCTACTTTAGTTCCGTATTTGCCTCCAAGCGGGGTTTCCTTTGGTATCTCATAAAAAATATCAATCTGGCCACCGGTCTCCCCGGCTTTCATGATAGACGGGTCTATAAAATCTACCTTTGCCTGCGCCTGAAATACATAAATATTGGCAAGGTTAGAGTGGTGCTGCTTGGTAAGTGCCGGGGTGTAGTTAAGTACCTTATCATTAAAGTTAAGGCTAGATGACGTGGCATCAACAAAAGAAGGTTCCCTTTCTGTAAGTATCTTAAGGTTCTCTATCCTTCTTACTGTGGCATCTATACCAAGGCCGTCGCCGGTGTAGCCAAAATTTAGCTGTATTGCATTACCGGGTTTTACAAAGTTATTGTTAATACGGTTTTGCACATCAAGCACGGCATCTTCCTGCATGTAGTTATACTCTCCCGAAAAATAAAAAGAATTATGGATAAAGTTTAACCTTCCCGCAAATGCATTGGTAAGTTCGTTAAAATTGGGATCAGGTATATCTACCCTCTCATAACGCCCAACATATGATGCGCCAAAAGAAAGGTCGGACATTTCGAATTTAAACAGGCTGCTCAGGTTAAATTCTGAATCAAAACCATAAACACGGCCGTCTGACACTTCGAAGCCCGTACGCTGCTGGCCGAATAATGCCGTTAAACGCACATTGTCTGAAGGGCGGTATTGTACCCTGCCGCCCCTTAAAGCGGTATTGATACCCAAAGCCCTGTCTTCCCAGGCGCGCAATAGTAAGCCACTGCCAAACTGCTCGTAAAAATAACCGGCAGTAAGATCTATTTTACCTGTTTTATAGTTAAGATAGTACGTTCCCAATCCGGCACCGGTAAAACCGGGATTATAATTTAGCAGTGCATCACTCTCGTAGGCTTCAAGCTGAAATCCCGCTGTAAAGCGGCTATACTGATAGTTTACAAGAAAATAGTTATTAGAGCGTATCGGGTTAACCGGCTGCTCCAGGTTCCTGCCTTTATCATTTAAATACCATTGCACATTAGATTCAAACCCTCCATACACCCTTACCTCCTGCCGCTCTTTTGGCTGCTCTTCGGTACTTTCTGTTTCTGTATCCTGGGCATAGAGGGTGCCTGCTGCAAATGGCAGCAAAAAGAAAAGTAATTTATTCTTCATCTGATTACAGCTCCTTCAGTTTGTTGTACAGCTCTTTTTCAGCACCCTGGCTGTAACCGTTGTGCACATATACAACCTTTTTGTTCTTTACCACTATAGTATATGGTACATTTACTATAGAGAGTGCCCTTTTAAGGTCCTGGTTGGTATCTAATAATATAGTATAAGGCCAGTTCTTACCGTTAAGCAAAGGCTTAACCCTTTTCTGGGTACGGGCATCATCTACAGATACTGCCACAACCTCCATATTAAGTTCTTTGCTCCAAGCTGCATATTGTTCTTTAATGGCATCAAGCTCATTGATACACGGGGCACACCACGTAGCCCAAAAAGAGAAAACATATAGTTTATCTTTTTCGCTAAAATCGTTTTTTACATTGTGGGTTTTGTTGTTTACCGACTTAAGTGTAACGCTTGGCATTTCTTTTTGAGCATAGGCAGAAAACCCAATGATCAATAACAGCAGTAATAGCTTTTTCATTATAAAATAGTTATGTTTTTAAAAATAGTGTTGTTTGCAGGGCAATATTAAAAATTTTTTCACAGTAATACACGGTAAAGAATAAATAAAATGTGTT
>NZ_JAMWYY010000026.1 GCF_024305175.1 Flavobacterium sp. | reverse complement strand
CTTTTCGATTTGAACTTCCCGAAAAAAGTATCACGTTCTCCACGTTATTTCTAAACCTAAAAGCGACATAAGAAAATGAAGAATTTATATATTACCCTTAGTTTTATGCTCGCCGGGATGGCAGTAACGGCGCAGAACAAATATACCAAAGAAGCCGACAAGCATTTTGGCCGCTTTGAATATGTGGAAGCTGCCGAGGCTTACAAAGAGCTGGTGGAAGACGGCAAAGGCGATGCCTATGTGTACAAGCAGCTTGCCGACAGCTACTACAATGTGTTTAACTACAAAGAGGCTGTAAAGTGGTATGACAAGGCCGTAGCCGCCGGCAATGCAGATGCGGAGACCTACTACCGCTATGCCCAGATGCTAAAGGCTGCCGGAAGGTATGAGGATGCCAACAAGCAGATGCGCCAGTTCGCCTCTATGGCACCTAATGACCAGAGGGCAAAGCTCTTTATGAAAGACCCTAACTACCTGCCCAAGCTGCGCAACCAGAGCAAGCTTTTTGATGAGAAGAAGCTTGACATCAACGATGAGAAGTTCGCTTCTTTCGGGCCGGTGCTAACCGATGACAATACCCTTTACTTTACCAGTGCACGCAATGAAGCCCGCAAGACCTACGGCTGGAACGACCAGCCTTTCCTTGACCTGTACATGAGCACCTGGAATGCCAACGGCACCTTCAGCGAGCCGGTACCGGTGGAAGGGGTGAACAGCAAGTGGCATGACGGTCCTGCGGCAGTAACCGCCGATGGCAAGACCATGTACTTTGCCAGCGAGAGCTTTAAAGAGAGCAAGCAGTGGCAGAAGGATAAGGATGTAAATGCCAAGATAGGCCAGGTGTACCTGTACAGGGCCACCAGGCAGGGCGACAGCTGGGCCAATGTGCAGCCGGTGCCGTTTAACGACAAGCGCTGGAGCACGGGTAACCCTGCCATCAGCAAAGACGGCAAAACCCTTTACTTTACCTCTGACAGGGAAGGCTCTGTGGGGGATACCGATATCTGGAAGGTAGAGGTAAAAGGCAACAACACCTATGGCGAGCCGGTAAACCTGGGGCCAAAAGTAAATACAGAGGGCAGGGAGAACTTCCCTTTCATTACCGAAGACGACAAGCTGTACTTTGCCTCTAACGGCAGGCCGGGCTTTGGCGGGTATGACCTGTATGTGATAGACCTTAAGAACAACAGCGGCGAGGCCATGAACCTGGGTGCCCCGGTAAACTCACCGCAGGATGATATTTCCTTCAGCTTTAACAACAGCAAGAACATGGGTTACTTTGCCTCTAACAGGAGCGGGGTAGACCAGCTCTACAGCGCTACACCGGTATGCGGGGTAGAGGCTATTGTTATGGTGCGCGATGCCAACACCGGCAAGGCGCTGGCTACGGCAAGGGTATCCATACTGGATGACAAGGGCAACGTGATAGAGACCCGTACGGCAGGCGCTGACGGTAAGGTGACCTACAACATTGACTGTGACAGGGCCTACACCATACAGGCGGCGGCTGACGGCTATGAGAACAACAGCTTCCCGATTGCCAAAACCAAAGGCGGGCAGGTAACCGTATCGGCTGACCTGAACCCTGTGGAGGTAAGGATAAAGTACCCTGTGTTTGAGGCGAAGGACATCTACTTTGAGTTCGATAAGAGCAACATCACCAAAGAGGCGGCCTTTGAGCTGGATAACCTTGTGGAGGCGATGAAGAAGAACCCTGAGCTGACCATCATGGTGAAGGCCCATACCGATAACCGCGGCAGCGACCGTTACAACCAGGCGCTTTCCAGCAGGAGGGCTAAGGCTACGGTGCAGTATGTGATCTCGAAAGGTATTGACAAAGCCAGGATATCAGGCGAAGGCTTCGGAGAGAGCCAGCCGAAGGTGGAATGTGCCCCTGACTGTACTGAAGAGCAGCATGCACAGAACAGGAGGAGTGAGTTCATGATCGTAAAACAATAAACAACCCACCCATCAATAAATAAGAAACCCCCGCAGCGTGCTGCGGGGGTTTTGCTTTATCTCTGATTATTAAAAATCAAAAACCATAATTGGCAGCAACGCCAAATACCTGCCTAATCTGGAAGCCTTTAAAGGCATTGTCGTCATAAACCGTCTGGAATGATAAATTAGTAGTAAGGTAACGGTTAATCTTCATCACAATGTTAAGCTGATAATCGATATCTACATTTTGCGGATCTTCGAGGTAATTGCTGTAAAGGTTTAGTATGTTCTCGAAAGTAACGTTGGCAATTACATCCAGCTTCCAGTAAGCCGATGCATTAAACCCAAGCTCATAACGCAAAGTCTCACCTTCATCCACACCAAAATAGGCAGCGTCAGGAAGGGTATATTTAGCATCTACAAAAGTAAACTTAGAAGTGGCGGGAGATAAGTTAAATTTAAAGTTGTCATCGCGCTTGTACAGCACACCGGGACCAACTAACAAATAACCCGGCGAAAGGAAATTAGTATATTCATCCCTTATCTCGGCACCGTCTTCATTAGTAGAATACTGGTAACCTTTTGTAAACTGTGTTTTAAAATTAAGGAATGCAGAATAATACCAACGGTCTGTTATCTGCTTTCCTAAAATAGAATTTATTTCGAGCCTATCATCGGTTTTCTTGGCAAAGGCACTGTTACGGGTTTTAACAATACCATAAGAAGCCATCAGTTTGTTGTCCCATGTCCAGTCTTCTTTCTTGTAATTAATGTCATAATTAACACCCAGGCTTCCGGAAATATTATTTTCACCGCCGGGCAGCCAGTTATCAAATGTACTTTGGTTAAAAAGGAAAGAAGCATTTCCTTTTTTAGTCCAGGGGCCAATAGTGTCATTATCGGCCTGCGGGGTGTCTTCATCCTGTGCGCTTGCAGTAAGAACGCTGAAAGCGCAGCATAAAAAAAGTAATTTATTTTTCATTGCTATACGAGTTTAAAACAAATATAGCCATTTGAAAATTTGAATAAGTTAAAAAATTACTTCTTCTTGTACAACGGTACCGATGAGCAGGCTTCGCCAAACATAAGGCTTTTGGCAACCGGCATTAAGTGCTGTACTGCCATTACATAAGCCTCCTGCGGCACGGGCTTGCGTGAACAGCCTTTTACAATCACAGGCTTGCCAACATATTCTGTATAATCGATATTTGAGAGAATTTCGCGGTAAAGGTGAATATTAATATCGTTAACGCTGCCCTGTACAACTGCTTTGGCATAAGGTTGCAGGTAAACAGTTACCAGCATATAGGCCCATGCAGGAACTATGGCATCGGTACTGCAATGCAGGGCTACATAGCTATCCTGAAACTGTTGCCAGTTGTAATTTTTAAGCGATTCGCGAAAATCTTTCTCGCGGAGTACAAAACCTTCCAAAAGCCATTGTGAAATATCAAGCGAAACACGTTCACCTTCAGGATAGTAATCCTCAAGGTCAAAAACCTGCAAAACACTATTGGCGACACGGTTAATAATTTGCTGTTCTTCCATAACAAGCTAATAAATTTTACAACATCCCAAGCTCCAGCTTGGCCTCTTCACTCATAAGGTCGCGCGTCCACGGCGGGTCGAAAGTGATTTCCACTTCCGTAGATTTTACATGTTCTATTTTGGATATCTTCTCCTCTACCTCAGCCGGAAGGCTTTCGGCAACAGGGCAGTTAGGCGATGTGAGCGTCATGAGTATCTTCACCTCGTTATCGGTGCTTACCATAACATCATAAATAAGCCCAAGCTCATATATATCAACCGGAATTTCGGGGTCGTAGATGGTTTTAAGCACCTTTACAATTTCTTCCCCAAGCTGTGCAGTATCTATTTGCGGTTCCATAAGTATTAATTTTTGGCGCTGAAAGCAAGCGCATACATTTTTATCTGTTTTACCATCGAAACAAGCCCGTTTGCCCTTGTTGGCGATAGGTGCTCCTTTAAACCGATCTCATCTATAAATCCGGTATCGGCTTCCAGTATGTCTTTAGGCTCCTGCCCGGAGAATACACGGATTAATATTGCGATTATGCCTTTCGTTAAAATAGCGTCGCTGTCAGCCGTAAAAAAAACTTTGTCATCCTTCTGCTCAGCGTGAAGCCAAACGCGGCTCTGGCAGCCTTTAATAATGTTATCGTCGGTTTTATACTGCTCTTCGGCAAGGGGTAATGTCTTCCCGAGGTCTATAACATACTGGTAACGCTCGTCCCAGTCGTCAAACATCGAAAATTCATCTATTATTTCTTCCTGTATGTCTTTAATTGTCATTTGTATTAATTGTTTAGGCTTCCTGTAACCTCAGCCATTGCTTCAAGAAGCGGTTTCAGTTCAGCCGGCGGGTTGCCGTGGTCAAAAGTAACACTTTGGTAGGTGCTGTCGGCAGTTGTTATAATTACATTAGCGGCAAGTGCACCATCAAACTGATGCTTTGCGCTCGGCACACTCATAGTGTTAAGACTGCTGTAATCCAGTTTAGATGCTTCTGTTACAATTGCCTTCCATTGATTTGGTGTTACGCTGCCTTTGCCTTTTATTTCCTCTCCCCTCCTCACAGTGATATCTGTATAGTTTTTATCTGTAATCAGGATTTCTTTTTGAGTACCGCGTGTCATTGCTTTATAAGCTACGCTAACCGGCTCAGCCTTATCATCTACCTTATGCTTAGCCGCACATGACACCAATACTAACACTAAAACAGCAACTAAAGGGAATATCTTTTTCATATCACTAAAATAGTAAATTTAGCTTAGCATATTTTTAGCTTTAACTACCGCAGCAGCCAAAGCATCTATTTCTTCTTTGGTATTGTAAAACGAGAAGGAAGCCCTTACCGTACCCGGAACGTTGAAAAACTCCATAACGGGCTGTGTGCAATGGTGGCCCGTGCGCACGGCTATACCCATTTTGTCTACAATGGCGCCAATATCATACGGGTGTATGCCATCAATAACAAAAGAGATAACAGATGTTTTATTATCGGCAGTACCAATAATTTTCAGCCCTTCAATTTCCTGTAGCTTTTGCGTGCCATAGCTAAGCAGCTCCTGCTCATACGCCATTATATTGTGCAGCCCAACCTGGTTCAGGTAATCTATTGCGGTGCCCAGCACTATACCGCCTTCAATGTTTGGCGTGCCTGCTTCAAACTTATGGGGCAGGTCGGCATAGGTACTTTTTTCAAAGCGTACTTCCTTAATCATTTCGCCGCCACCCTGGTAAGGCGGCAGTTTGTTGAGCCATTCTTCCTTTCCGTACAGCACACCGCTGCCGGTTGGCCCGCATGCCTTGTGTCCCGAGAAGGTATAAAAATCGCAATCAAGTGCCTGCATATCCGGCTGAAGGTGCGGGGCAGCCTGAGCGCCGTCTATTAAAACAGCAGCGCCTACAGCATGGGCCTTATCTATAATATATTTTACAGGGTTAATAGTACCCAGTGAGTTTGATATATGGTTTACGGTTACAATTTTAACCCTTTCATCAAGCAGTTTCTCATACTCTTCCAGTATAAGCTCTCCCTTGTTATTCATGGGTATAACCACGAGTGTGGCACCTGCCCTTTCGCAGAGCATTTGCCACGGCACAATGTTGCTGTGGTGTTCCATTGCGCTAACCATAACCTTGTCGCCTTCCTTCACGAATTTAGAAAACCCGCTGGCTACAAGGTTAATACCGTGGGTGGTACCTGTGGTAAACAGTACTTCGTGGCTGTGCTTTGCATTAATGTGCTTTTGTATCTTCTGCCTGGAAACTTCATAAGCATCTGTGGCAAGCTGGCTAAGCGCGTGTACCCCGCGGTGGATGTTAGCATTTATAGTGCTGTAATAGCCCGAAATAGCATCTATAACCACCTGCGGCTTTTGCGAAGTGGCAGCATTATCAAAATAAATAAGCGGCTTGCCGTTTACTTTTTGGTTAAGTATGGGGAAGTCTTCCCTGACTTTATTTATATCGAACATCTTAATTACTGATTTATACTATTATGCTTTTAAAAGCAACTGCAAAGTTACGGCTTGTTTTTTTAAAAACAGATTTTTAAAGGTGGTTTTAAGAATATCCCAACAGTACAATTTAACAGCTTATTTTTTTTCATTCTAAATAAAAAGCTATAGATTTGCCATTATTTAGATTCAATAAAAACAATATTCGCTTACCAATGAAGCATATAGCAAAATTTACGGCTGTTGCCTTACTGATACTGGCAACTGCATCGTGCAAAAAAGAGCAACAGGCTCCTGAAGAAAAAACAACTGCAACTGACACAGTTGCGAAAGTTGAAAAAAGAAGAATCATCTCCTTAAACGGTGCGCTTACAGAGATAATTAGTGCACTGGGACACCAGGACCAGATAGTAGCTGTTGATGTTACCAGTACCTACCCTGAAGGTATTAAGAATTCGGCTAAAGACCTGGGGCATGTAAGGAGTATCTCTATAGAAGCGCTTATGGCAGAAAAGCCTGAGCTTATTTTAGCCACCAACGAAGACCTTAGCCCGGAACTTACTGAAAAGATTAAACTGGCTAAAGTTGATGTGCGTGTTTTTGACAGGGACTATACCGCCGAAGGCACTAAAATGCTGATAGGGCAGGTAGCTACAGTGCTGCAAAGCGAAGGGGCACAAAAACTGCAGGATAAGATTGATACTGACCTGAAAGGTGTTGAGCAGCTTAAAATACAGCCAAAAGTATTGTTTATTTATGCGCGTGGTGCAGGTACACTAATGGTGGGCGGCAAGAACACACCGGTTGATAAAGTGATAGAGCTTGCAGGCGGTAAAAATGCCGTTACCGATTTTGAAGATTACAAGCCATTAACCGCTGAAGCCCTAATACAGGCCAACCCGGATGTTATACTAATGTTCGACTCGGGTATACAAAGCCTTGGCGGAGAGCAGGGTGTACTTAAAATTCAGGGTATAGAAAAAACGAACGCCGGCAAAAACAAGAAAATTATTGCTATGGATGGTGCCCTGCTTTCGGGGTTCGGGCCACGTTTGGGCGAAGCTGCCGCAACACTGAACAGCAAGTTTCAGGAGAATGCAAAATAAACTTTCCATATACATACTTGCCAGTACGGTACTGCTACTTTCTTTAGCAGTACTATCGCTGTATATGGGTGTATATGTTTTTGAAAAATATTCGGTTGCAGAAGTACTGAAAGGGCTAATAACCAACGACAGCACATTATCAGAAAGCGACCGTTTTGTAATGATGGATTTACGCCTGCCGCGCATAAGCATGGCCATACTGATAGGCAGTGCACTGGCAGTTTCGGGCACGTGTCTGCAGGGCATGTTTAAAAACCCGCTTGCAACGCCCGACCTCATCGGGATAACCAGCGGAGCCTCTTTATTCGCCGCGCTTGCTATTGTGCTTGGCGCATCAATAAGGCCCTATATCCCCGAGGTTTTCCATTTTTCGCTGTTAAGCTTTATGGCATTTTTAGGTGCATTGTTCACAATGGTTACAGTTTACCGCATATCTACCAGCAACGGCAAAACAAATGTAATAATAATGCTGCTTTCGGGTGTCGCCATAACAGCGCTTGGCTTTGCCGTTACAGGTTTTCTTATCTACATCAGTAAAGAAGAGCAACTGCGCGACCTTACCTTTTGGAACCTGGGCAGCCTGGGCGGCGCCACATGGACAAAAAATGCCATACTTACCGTTATAATAATCGTTTCGTATGCATTTTTAATCAACAAAGGCAAGGCATTAAATGCCATGATGCTTGGCGAGCGCGATGCACAGCACCTGGGCATACCTGTAGAACGCATTAAAAAACAGATTGTGCTGTTTACGGCACTCATGGTTGGCACATCGGTAGCTTTTGCCGGTACAATAGGCTTTGTGGGGCTTATAGTGCCTTATATCCTCAGGCTGATATTTAAATCGAACTATCACATAATATTACCGATGTCGGCCATACTGGGCAGCGTGCTGCTGCTGGCTGCCGACACTGTGAGCCGCACTATAGCCGCACCGTCAGAAGTGCCGATAGGCATACTTACGGCTTTTATGGGCGCGCCCATATTTATTGCCATTTTAGTTAAAAACAGGAAATCAATGCAGTAAGAGTTATGCTCGAAGCTTATAAAATATCATACTCGCAACGCAAGTTTGCCATCCTGCAAAACATAGATGTTTCGGTGGGCTATGGCGAACTTTTGGTTATTGTGGGCCCCAACGGTGCAGGCAAATCTACACTATTGAGCATGCTTGCCAACGAAATGGGCAAAAACGAAGAGCCTATTTTCTTTAAAAAGAAAACTTTTGAAGACTGGGATGAGAAAGAGCTGCCGCATCACAAGGCTAAATTTTCACAAAGCAACAGCCAGGATATACCATTATCGGTTAAAGATGTGGTAATGATGGGCCGCTACCCGTATTTTAACGCCGCGCCGCACAAATCCGACCACGATGCAGTTGCCAAAGCCATGCAGGAAACCGATGTTACCACGCTTGCCGCACGCGACTATAACACTCTTTCCGGTGGCGAAAAACAGCGCGTTCACCTGGCAAGGGTACTGGCGCAGCTTGATAATGATGTGGCGCACAAGCTGGTATTTTTAGATGAACCGCTAAATAACCTTGATGTATTGCACCAGCACCGCATACTGCACACCATAAAGAACTTTACAGGCCGCGGCAATACAGCCGTAATGGTACTGCACGACCTTAACCTTGCCGCACAGTTTGCCGACCGCGTGCTGCTGATGAAAAAAGGCAGGATTGTGAGCCATGATGTGCCCGATAAGGTTTTTACGAAAGAAATAATAAGCGGTGTATATAACTTTCCCTGCACTATATGCCCTAACCCGGTTAATAAAAACCCATTAATAATATTCGGAACGTAATACAATACCCAAAGCACATGGATACTATAACAAATACACTTAAAGCCCAATGGGAATCGCTTAAAGCCGAAAACCCGCACCTTCGCATACGCAATGCCGCCGAGCAGCTTGGCGTTAGCGAAGCCGAACTTGTTGCCACACAGGCCGGCGACACCGTTACACGCCTCCGCCCCCAATTTGCTGATATACTTACAGAAGTTGAAAAGCTTGGTAAGGTTATGGCGCTTACCCGTAATGAAGAATGTGTGCACGAACGTAAGGGCGTGTACCTTAACCCTGACTTCAGCAGCCCGTTTGCAGGGCTTTTTGTAGGCGAGGATATCGACCTGCGTATTTTTATCTCCCATTGGGATAAAGCCTTTGCCGTAGCGGAGAAAAGCGAGCACGGCGACAGGAAAAGCCTCCAGTTTTTTGGTAAGGACGGCCTTGCCATCCATAAAATATACCTGACAAAAGACAGCGACGATGACGCCTTTGAGGAACTTGTTGCCAAATATAAGTCAGATGACCAGGGTACAGATGAGACCGTAACGGATGTGCCGCTAAACCTTGAGGAAAAAGCGGATGCTGATATTGATGTGGAAGGCTTCCGCGAGTCTTGGCGCAACCTTAACGATACACATGCATTTTTCGGGATGCTTAAAAAATATGGCGTTACACGCACACAGGCACTTCGCCTTGCCCCTGAAGGGGACTATGCGGTACAGATTGAAAAAGATGCCATAGTAAAGATGATGGAAGGCGCTGCTGCACAAAAACTGCCTATAATGGTGTTTGTTGGCAACCGCGGCAATATACAGATACATACCGGCACCGTGCGCAAAACCATGTGGCACAACCAGTGGTTTAACGTGATGGACCCTGACTTTAACCTGCACCTTGATATGAGCAGGATTGCACAGACATGGGTAGTGCGTAAGCCAACCGAAGACGGTATGGTTACGGCTATAGAGGTGTTTAACGAAATGGGCGAGATTATTGTTCAGTTCTTCGGCAAGAGAAAGCCGGGCATTCCTGAATTACAGGAATGGAGAGATTTAGTTGCTTCTTTATAATTATTGGGTTATATATCTGATAAGCCGCTCCTCCCCCGGAGCGGTTTTTTTATGTACTAAAAAACCCGGCCAATAAAGCCGGGCTAACCAAAAACAAAAACTAACTTATTTATATAACTACTGAAGCAACTGGTACTGGAAAACAGGGAAACCCCTTTCTCCGTTACTGTTAAGCATCGAAATAAACTTAATTTTATACATATTGCCTGCGCTGTCTTTCAGCACGAAGAAAACATTATCATATAGCTGTACGGGTATAACGTTACGCCAGTTAGCGCCAATTACCCTTTGGTCGCTGCTAAACTGGTAATTGCCCGCCTGTACAGATGCAGCCGTAAAAGCCTCATAAGCAGCGGTATCGCCCTGTACCATAAAGCCTGTAACACCGGCCTTACTGTTTATCACAATGAAATCGGAATAGAAATAAGCACCTGCTGATGCACCTGAATTATCAAATACCTCATTGGTAAACGTGGTAAAGTTCATGTCCCACTTGTCTCTTTCAGGCTCGGCCATGACAACGCCTGTAGTAAAGCTGAAGAAAGTGTGGTTATAGGCCGGTGATTTGGCTATCGCAATTTCCTGGAATGATGCGCTTTCAAGATCGGCATACTGTAATTTGTAGCCATCGCCATCCCTCCAAACTTTTACTTTCTTCCATCCGCGCGGGTCGCCTGCAGTATTTACAGAGCCAACGGCAGGGGTAGCAGTTGGCACGGCATGGCCCAGGTTGATAAGATATACCTTAGCTTCTGCCTCGTTTGCAGCAATGGTTTTAAAGGCAGTACCGCTAAGGGTTCCGTCAGGGTTATCCACATACTCCAGGTTTTCCGGTTGAAAGGTTCCTACGGCAACAGCAAGGTTTTCTTGCTGTGGCAGGGTAATATCGGTTGTTTCAAGCTGTTTTGCAGCCATCATGAGCGAGCCGTTAAGCACCACACGGAAGTCATTACCACTGTAAAAGCCCAGATCCCAGCTTTCGCGCGCTACAGGAACTGCTCCTTCTCCGCTAAGGTCTACATACACCTGGTTTTGCTGGTTGGGGCCACCAATATTTAAAGGATGTTGAGCCGTACCGAAGACAGTTCCTGCAGAAGGCGTTTCTATAGGGGCTATATTGCTGTTGCTGCCGTTTTCGCTGCAAGACACCAGCGCGAGCATTGCAAGTGAAAATAAAAGTATTTTTTTCATGGTTACACGTGATTATATATTGATATTGTATGTTAGCTTAAGGAAATATGAGCGCCCGTAGCCCATAAGGATATTGGTAGTACCCGCGCTGTGTGTGCCGCCCGCTGCCTGGCTGCTTTGTATATTTACTACATCCAGCAGGTTCCTGGCGCCCAGTGTAACATCTAAAGAGCGTTTAAAGAACGATTTGCGCACTGAGGCATCCATAAGACCAAAGGCTTCTATTTCGTTTAATATGAACTGCGGATTGCTTAATGAGCTGTCCTGTACATATTGCTGCTGCCTGCCGTTGTGCTTATAGTATAATGAAAGTTGCGTATCCCATTTTGGTATGGTATAGCCAATACTGGTGTTAAACTGGTAGGTGGTGAGGTATTTATCGTCTGACACTGTTAGCCCTGTATTAATAGCCCGTGATATGCCCGTAACCGAAACACCCACTTTAGCATCGAGGTTTTTGTACTGCAATTGGTGTGTGGTAGCAAGATTCCACATTTTGTAGCTATCGATATTGATATAGCGGTACTGGAACTGCGGAAAGGTTGCTACTACAGCAAGTTCTATCCTGTCGGATACCGATATAAAGCCTGCTGTAATGCTGTTGCTTAGTTGGAGGTCTTTTGTAAAGGTTTGTTTTTTAAGGCTTGCCTCTATACTGTGCCCGCTTTCAGGGTCAAGTTCAGGGTTGCCCTGCAGGTTATGGTTGCTGTCAACAAAGTAAGTATATAGCTCTTCATAATTGGGCGTGCGGTATGACCTGCCATAGCTGAGCCTTGCCTCATATCCTTTATTAAGCAGGTAGCGCAGCCCCATAGAAGCCGCCCACTGGTTATCAAATTTTGACTGGAACGAATACCTGAACCCCGGACGTATGGAAAACCTTTCGGTTACCGGCGCTTCTGCGGCAGCAAAAACATCATAGTTTTCCAGCCTTTTATTCAGGTTAACATCGCCATTGTTATCATCGTTAAAATTGCCTGTAAGGGCAGAGCTGTAACCGTAAGTATTTACCAACTCATAACCTACCTGAAAATCAAAACCTTCTTTTTTAATGAAATTAGTCAGTGTGCCTGTAGAGTGCAGTACCTCTGTTTCCTGATACGGCTGGGTAGTATTCTGCTCCTCGGTATCGGTTTGTATGTAATAGCGGAACTGCTCTACGTCCCTTTGTTGCTTTTGGTGCGAAACCGACACATTATAATCCAACCCCGCCAGCTTGCCCACGGCATTAAGATGGTGGTAGAATTTTTCGGTAAAATAACGCCTGTCGTTAGCATAGCGCAATATGCCTGTGCCTTCTATAAACTGGCTTAATATGATAGGGTTATAAAAATCTATGTTCTCATCAAAATGCTCAAAGCGGTAAAAAACCCGGGTATTACCTTTTTGGTAGTGCACCAAAGCGTTGCTGAAAACCTGCTCTTTGGGCAACCAGCTGTAACCACGCTGCTGTGTTGGGTTGTTTGGGTTGTTGGTAAACTCACGCCCACCAAAACCGCCTAAATACCCTTCAAAGCTATTGCGGTTTGCCCCTGCAGAAATAAACCAGTTGTCGTTTAGATTGTGTGATATCCTTAATGCCTGTATGTGGCGGCCTTCATCATAAAAAGGCTTATACTCATCACCTACGGTTTCTTCCTGCACGGTAGCGGATATTTCCCATTTGTTTTTGATGCTTTTCTTCGTGATGATATTGATTATACCACTAACGGCGTTAGCGCCGTGTGTTACGCCCATAGCGCCCTCTATAATCTCTATGCGTTCTATATCGTCAAGATTTATCTGGGTAAGGTCTATATTGTTGCCAAGCCCTGTATCGCTTACAAGCGGTACATTATCTACCAATACTTTAAGGTATTGCCCGTCTAACCCAAACATGGATACTGTAGAACGCCCTTCTCCGCTTTGCGGCTGTACAATAATATTGAGGTATTGGTTAAGCACATCGGCGAGGTTATTACCTGCCTGCCTGCGGATATCTTCGGCAGAGATTACCCTTACATTGAATACCGATTTCTTTATGGATTGCGGCTCTATCTGCCCCGTTACCACTACTTCATTAAGCAGGGCGGGCTGTATAGTGTCAGCAACAGTTTCCTGGGCAACTGTATAGATTGTATATAGTAAAAGTACAGGCACTAAAACCTTTATAGTGATTTGCATTGTTTGTTAGATTGATTCTAAATTGCAAATCTACAAGCAGGGTTTTATATATGCAAATTATTTTTATTAATTCTAAATAAAAGAAAGTGCGGTCAATAAAAAACTGCCTCTATTTCCCGTAGAGGCAGCCCTTAAACATAGTTGTGCTTCTGTAAATGTCTATAGGTTAAAACCCATGTTTACCCCAAGCTTAGAAGCAATCAGCTTGGTTATCCTGTTTTTTAATTCGGGTATCTTGATACTCTCTATTACCTCATTGCTAAAAGCATACATCAATAAAGCCTTAGCCTCTTTTTTAGGTATGCCGCGCGACTGCATGTAAAACATTGCGCTCTCATCAAGCTGTCCTATGGTACAGCCGTGCGAACATTTTACATCATCGGCAAAAATTTCAAGCTGCGGCTTGGCATTAATTGTTGCCTTCTCGCTTAGCAATATATTGTTGTTCTGCTGAAAAGCGTCTGTTTTCTGGGCTTCTTTCTCCACAAAAATCTTCCCGTTAAAAACGCCTGTTGCATTGCCGTCAAAAATACCTTTATAATTTTGGTGGCTCACACAGTTTGGCTGGGCATGGTTTACCAGCGTGTAGTGGTCTACAAGCTGTTTCTCGCCAATTATAGTAATCCCTTTAAGCGTGCTCTCTACATGCTCGCCCTCATGATAAAAATTCAGGTTGTTACGTGTAATGTTACCTCCAAAAGAGAAAGTATGTACAGATGCAATACTGTCTTTTTTTTGCGATATATAGGTATTGTCAATAAGGTTAGCGGTAAGTACATCGTTCTGTATCTTATAGTAATCTGCTATGGCTCTTTCGTCAACAAATATTTCGGTTACCGAATTGGTTAGCACCGGATTGCTGTTAAGGCTCTGGTGCCTTTCTATTATCTGCACCTGCGCATTCCTGCCCACAATAATGAGGTTGCGGGGTTGTACCATAAGCGCTGCCTCATTACCGGTTGAAAGATATACAATTTCTACAGGCTTATCAGCTACTTTATTTTTAGGGATGTTTATATAAGCACCCTCATACGAAAAAGCGGTGTTTAGCGATGTTAAGCTATCGGCATTATTTGCCGCCTTATTAAAATATTCGTCTATTACAGCTTTGTACTTGGGTTTTGTCATGGCCGATGACATAAGGCACACATCAAGCCCGTCGTGCGTTGTAGACGAAAGGAATGAACTGAAAATACCGTCAATAAACACCACTTTATAGGTGTCTATTTCATGCAAAAAGTATTTTTTTACATCGGCATAGTTAAGCGCATTTTCTTCTTTAGGGAATACGCTGAAGTCATTCTTCAGGATGCTGTTAAGCGATGTATATTTCCAGGCTTCATCCTTTTTTGTGGGGAAGCCTTTATATTCAAAATTCTTAATAGCTTCCGTACGGATATTATGTAAATCTGCATTTACATCTACCCGCTCTTCAAAAGCCATAAAAGACGATAAAAGTTTTTCTTTTAAATCCATTAATTGTCAAAAGTTTAAAGTTGTAAAGTCTTAAAGACTATCAACTTTCTTTACTTAGATATTTTATAAGGCCGCTCAGCAATTTTGAAATCTCTGTAATATCAGTAATCATATTAATAAATAACTCATTACTGATATAGTTAAGGTCGAGTGCTAAATACAGTTGCGACCTGACTTCGGCGGCGGCGCCTTTTGCAATGTATAAAAAATGAACGAATTCTTTGTCCGTTTTCCTCTCATAGCCTTCGGCTATATTAGATGATATTGAAACAGAACATCTTCTTATCTGCCTTGCAAGGTCAAAATCTTTTTTAAAACTGTCAGCTTCGGTAATCAGGTAAATCTGTTTATTAAGCTCCCGGGCTTTTTGCCATGAAACTATTTCTTCAAATGAACCAAATTTACCCATGCTACAACTTTATGACTTTATGACCTGCGACTTTAGACTGTCTTAATTTTCCGCTTTAATCCAGTCGTAGCCTTTTTCCTCAAGCTCATAGGCCAATTCCTTACCGCCCGATTTTACTATTTTACCGTTATACAGTACGTGTACAAAGTCGGGTACGATATAATCTAAAAGCCTTTGATAGTGGGTAATTACTATAACCGCATTGTCTTTACTGCGTAACTTGTTAACGCCATTTGCCACAATACGCAGTGCATCGATATCAAGACCCGAATCGGTTTCATCCAGTATTGCCAGCTTCGGCTCCAGCATTGCCATCTGGAAAATCTCATTACGTTTTTTCTCTCCACCGGAAAAGCCTTCGTTCAGCGAGCGTGAAAGGAACTTACGGTCAATTTCCAAAAGCTCACTCTTTTCACGTATCAGCTTCAGCATCTCGTTGGCGGGCATTTCTTCCTCGCCTTTAGCTTTACGCGTTTCGTTAATAGCGGTTTTCATGAAGTTGGTTACCGATACACCCGGAATTTCTACCGGATACTGGAATGAAAGAAAAACACCTTTATGCGCCCTTTCTTCCGGAGCCAGCTCGCCAATGTCTTCACCTTCAAGGGTTATCTCACCATCGGTTACCTCATACTCTTCCTTACCGGCAATAACCGATGAAAGCGTACTTTTACCCGAACCGTTAGGCCCCATGATAGCATGTACCTCGCCAGCTTTAACCTCAAGGTTAATACCTTTCAGTATCTCTTTATCTTCAACACTTGCGTGTAGGTTTTTAATAGTCAGCATTATTGTTTGTTTAAAGTTTAAGGTTTAAAGTTCTATTGAAACTTTGTTCCTTTGTAATCTTTATTATTTAAATAGGTTATAAATTTATTTATTCTTCCGCTCAGGTTTTCAAAGTCACCTTTTAATACTTCAAATTCGTTTTCTGTTATATATCCGAAATCAAAAAGTCGGTACAGCTGAGATCTTGTTTCCCCGGCAGAACCTTTTGCTACCGAGAGAAACTGCCTAAATTCTATATTTCCATTTCTTTCAAAACCTTCAGCAATGTTATCCATTACAGAACCAATTGATGCCTTTATCTGGTCGCGAAGGCGAAAATCATTTTTTAGCGCTGTTGTATTTGCAATATGGTTAATCTGATTAGAAAGCCTTCTTGCTTCCTGCCAAATTTCCAAATCCTCAAACTTCTTTATAGTGGCCATCCTTTTTTTGCTTATTAGCAGTTTAAGGTGTTAACAACTTTAAACCTTAAACTTTAAACCAGATTACCCCACACTACCCTCCAGACTTATTTCCAGCAGCTTTTGCGCTTCAACCGCAAACTCCATCGGTAGCTTGTTCAACACCTCTTTGCTGAAGCCGTTAACGATTAGCGCAATAGCTTTTTCGGTTGGTATGCCACGTTGGTTGCAGTAGAATACCTGGTCTTCGCCAATTTTACTGGTTGTTGCCTCGTGTTCTATTTTGGCTGTTGTATTTTTCGATTCGATGTACGGGAAGGTATGCGCGCCACAATTGTTACCCATCAGCAGCGAATCGCACTGGCTGAAGTTACGGGCATTTTCTGCACGGCTGCCTATCTGTACCAGTCCGCGGTAGCTATTTTGCGATTTACCGGCTGATATACCCTTAGAAATAATGGTACTCTTGGTATTTTTCCCTAAATGAATCATCTTAGTACCCGTATCGGCCTGCTGGTAATTGTTGGTTACGGCAATAGAGTAAAACTCCCCTACCGAATTATCCCCTTTAAGCACACAGCTTGGGTATTTCCACGTTACGGCAGAACCGGTTTCTACCTGTGTCCACGATATTTTGGCGTTCTTTTCGCAAAGCCCGCGTTTGGTTACAAAATTATAAACACCGCCCTTGCCCTCTTTATTACCGGGAAACCAGTTTTGTACTGTGCTGTATTTTATCTCGGCATCATCAAGCGCTATAAGCTCTACCACTGCGGCATGCAGCTGGTTCTCATCGCGGCTCGGTGCGGTACAACCTTCAAGGTAGCTCACATAGCTGCCCTCGTCGGCAATAACAAGCGTACGCTCAAACTGGCCTGTGCCTGCCTGGTTAATACGGAAGTAAGTGCTCAATTCCATCGGGCAACGAACGCCCTTTGGTATATAGCAGAACGACCCGTCGCTAAAAACCGCCGAGTTCAACGCTGCATAAAAATTATCTCTTTGTGGCACTACTGTACCCAAATATTTCTTTACCAGTTCCGGATGCTCTTTTATAGCTTCGGAGATAGAACAGAAAATAATGCCTTTCTCTGCCAGCGTCTTTTTAAATGTTGTCGCTACCGAAACAGAGTCCATTACAATATCTACTGCCACACCTGCAAGCATTTTCTGCTCATCTATAGAAATGCCGAGTTTTTTAAAGGTATCCAGTAATTCCGGGTCAACCTCATCAAGGCTCTCATACTTAGGCTTTTTCTTAGGTGCCGAATAGTAAGATATAGCTTGGAAGTCAGGTTTTTCATAATGTACATTTGCCCACTCCGGCTCTGTCATCTGCTCCCATGCACGAAACGCCTCAAGGCGCCATTCAGTCATCCATTCCGGCTCCTCCTTCTTCATCGAAAGCGCACGAATAACATCTTCGTTTAACCCAACGGGAAACGTGTCGCTTTCTATATCTGTATAAAAGCCGTATGCATACTCTTTGTTCTCCAGCTCGACTTTTAATTCTTCTTCTGTGTATTTGCTCATATCTTAGCCCCCTAACCCCCAAAGGGGGAATTAGTTAGTTAATTTAAAATTTTTAGAAGCCCTTTGTTCCCCCTTTGGGGGTTAGGGGGCTTTTTATAACGAAAAACTCTCCCCGCAGCCGCAGGTGCGCTGTGCGTTAGGGTTGTTAAACACAAACCCTTTGCCGTTAAGGCCTCCGCTGTACTCTAAAATTGTACCTGCCAGATATAAGAAACTCTTTTTATCTACAGCTACTTTTATGTTATTATCCTCAAATAATTTATCGTTTTCGCCCAGGGCTTTGTCAAATTTCAAATCATACGACAAGCCTGAACATCCTCCGCTTTTTACCCCTACCCTAACATAATCGGTAGCGGCATCAAAACCGTCATCCTCCATAAGGCTGACAATTTTTTTCCTTGCTGTATCAGAAACTTTTATCATTGTCTGTATATATTTAATCTAAATTACTGCAAAGATACCCACAATTTTACACATTGCAATAAAAGCTACTCTTTTTATCTGATTAAGGTATAAGTAAAGCCTATACGGTGAGTTTTATTGCATAAATAACAGCAAAATCCGTACCTTGCTGCATCTAAAATACTCAAACAAATACAATGAAACTATACCCGATAGAAAGCGGCAACTTTAAGCTTGATGGGGGCGCTATGTTTGGCGTGGTTCCCAAAACCATCTGGAACCGCACCAACCCTGCAGATGAAAACAACCAGATAGATATGGCGGCACGCTGCCTGCTGATTGAAGACGGCAACAGGCTTATTCTTATAGACACCGGAATGGGCAAGAAGCAAAGCGAAAAATTTTTTGGCTACTATGCCATGTGGGGCGACCACAGTATAGATAAATCACTTGCCAAATATGGTTTTCATCGCGATGATATTACCGATGTTTTTTTAACGCACCTGCATTTTGACCATGTGGGCGGCGCCATACAATGGAATAAAGACCACACCGGCTATGAACCAGCTTTTAAAAACGCACACTTCTGGACGAATGAGAACCACTGGCAATGGGCCGTTAAACCCAATGCACGCGAAAAAGCATCTTTCCTCCAGGAAAATATTATGCCCATGCAGGAAAGCGGGCAGTTAAATTTTATTACTCGCCCTGAAGGCGACTTTAAGGAAAAAAGTGAACTGTGCTTTGGTATATTCTTTGCCGATGGGCATACCGAAAAACAGATGATACCGCATATAAATTATATGGGAAAGACATTTGTATATGTGGCCGACCTGCTGCCAACCGCCGGGCACATACCCCTGCCTTATGTAATGGGTTATGATACCAGGCCGCTGCTCACCCTTGATGAAAAGGAAAAGTTTATGAACGCAGCCGCAGATAATGGTTACTATTTAGTGCTTGGCCACGATGCGCATAACGAAATTATAACCGTTCAGCACACCGAAAAAGGAGTGCGCCTTAAAGACGTTTTAAAGTGGGATGATTTCCTAACGTAATGTTAATTTTATAAAGTTTGTAACAAATCCATCCTATTTTAGACCAATTCTGTAAAGAAATGTAAATTAAGTATAATATGAAGTTTAAATCAATTTATCTCTCGGCTGCACTGGCACTATTCCTTGCAAGCTGCGGAGCCTCTAAAAAAATAACAGCAGAGTCTATTACTGCACCTGCAACAATAACAGCCAAAAAAGCTGACCTTAGCGAAAACGAAGAACAACGCTGGAGCCACCTTGATATTGTAAACGATACTATACCCGGAATGAGTACAGACCGTGCACTGAAGCTGCTTGAAGGTAAAAAAGCAGATAAAGTTATTGTAGGTGTAATTGACAGCGGCGTGGATATTGAGCACCCGGACCTGCAGGGACAGATATGGACTAATAGCGACGAAATAGCCGGAAACGGTAAAGATGATGATAACAACGGTTATGTGGACGACGTTCACGGATGGAACTTTTTAGGTGACATCAACCATGAAAATATGGAGTTTGTACGCATCCTGAAAAGGGGCGACGACGGCTCTGAGCTTTACAAAAGGGCAAAAGCCGAATATGATAAGGAATATGCAGAGGCTATGGCCGGCAAACAGCAAATGGATTTTATCCTGAAAGCGGATAAGGCCATACGCGAACAACTGGGCAAAGACACTTATACTGCTGAAGATTTAAAGAACATGCAGTCATCAGACCCTACAATTAATGCTGTTAAAGGCAGGTTTGCCATGATATTAACAGAAGTATCGCGTGATGAGCTTATAGAAGATATTAAGGGCGGCAAAGAGCATTATGATAATGTATTGGATTACCACCTTAACCTTAAGTACAATGCCCGTAAAGACATCCTTAAGGATGATGAGAACAACTGGAATGCCAAAGGATATGGTAACGGCAACGTTATAGGCCCTGAGAAAGAAGGCGCAAAACACGGCACCCACGTAGCAGGTATTATTGCCCAGCTAAGGGGTAACGGCATTGGCGGAGACGGTGTAGCCAGCAATGTAGCGGTTATTATGCCGGTGCGTGCAGTGCCCGATGGCGACGAGTATGATAAAGATGTTGCCATGGCAATACGCTATGCGGTAGATAACGGCGCCAAAGTAATTAACGGCAGTTTTGGTAAATACTTCTCTACCCACAGCGACTGGGTATATGATGCTATAAAATATGCGGCAAGCAAAGATGTACTTATTGTTTGTGCGGCAGGTAACGAAGGAACCGACCTTAATGAAGGCGGCGGCGTAGAGCGTTACCCTAACGACAACATGAACGGTGGCGCCGAAATTGCTGATAACTTCCTTTCGGTTGGGGCGCTTAACTACAGCCTTGACGAGGGGTTGATAGCTAATTTCTCTAACTACGGTAAAACCGATGTAGATGTGTTTAGCCCGGGTGTACGCATTTATGCAACCACTCCAAATAATAATTATGAATACCTTCAGGGTACATCAATGGCTTCGCCTAATGCAGCGGGGGTTGCAGCTCTAATACGTGCTTACTATCCTAAACTTACAGCCGCACAGGTTAAACAGGTTATCATGCAGTCAGGAGTACCTATGCAAATAGATGTAGCCGCAGGTGGCGACGAAAAGAATATGAGGGCATTCAGCGATGTATCTATGACCGGTAAAGTTGTAAATGCTTATAACGCAATTATCCTTGCCGATAAAATGTCGAGATCTTAAGTAATCAGAAGCTAATTTTATTCTATACCTCAGTTGCCGTTACTGTTTTACAGTAGCGGCAATTTTTTTGTATTAAGCGCAGTTTTTGCACCTTCCGTTAATGATGCAGTTAATACTTTCTGCAAAATAGCCTTCCGGCACAGTAAACTGCACAGGAGTAGGAAGACATTCTAACGTGTTGCACCCTGTGCACCTGAAATGAAAGTGATTATCAGAATGCTTCTCTGAATCGCATTTACTGCAAACAGCAAAATACTGCTTACCGTCTTCTGCAACAACCCTGTGTAAAATACCGTCATCGCAAAACCGGTTCAGCACCCTGTAAACGGTAGCCCTGTCTATATCTATACTAAGATTATCCTGCACCGTTTCGTGGTTAAGCGCTTTACCTGCTTTTTTAAGTACATCTAAAACAGCTTCTTTTGCGGGTGTATTCCTTCTTCTCATCTTTTAATGCGATTTTGTTGCAATAATAAAATATTTATTTAAGTTTGCCAAATCTATTTGAAACTTATCAAAAAACAGCTATGGAAAATCAGGATATTTTTGAAGTTATCATCATAGGCGGAAGCTACTCAGGCCTCTCGGCAGCAATGGCGCTGGGGCGTTCGTTACGCAAGGTACTGATTATTGATGGTGGCAAACCCTGCAACAGGCAAACACCGCATTCACATAATTTTATTACCCATGATGGCACCCCGCCGGCTGTAATAGCCGCTCTTGGCAAAGAACAGGTTTTACAATACAAAACCGTTACATTTATTACTGATGTTGCCGTGAGCGGAGAAAAAACCGGCACAGGCTTTTTAATAACAACACAATCCGGTAAACAATTCACAGCACAAAAACTGATTTTTGCAACGGGCATAAAAGATATAATGCCCAACATTAAAGGTTTTGCAGAGTGTTGGGGGATATCTGTTATACATTGCCCCTACTGCCACGGCTATGAAGTAAGGAACAAAATAACAGCCATACTGGCTAATGGCGAGAGGGCTTATCACCTCGCTACTTTAGTAAGTAACCTTACCAAAAACCTTAGCATAATCACGTCAGGCAAAGCCGATTTTTCAGCAGAGCAAACAGCAAAACTGGCAAAAAACAATATCCCTGTTATTGAGGAGGGAGTTATTGAGGTAATCCACACAAACGGGCAACTGCGCAACCTTGTGCTTAGCAGCGGGAATGCGTTGCCTCTTGATGCTTTATATGCAGTCCTGCCTTTTGTTCAGCACTCTGATATACCTGCGAAACTTGGTTGCGAACTTACCGAAATGGGGCATATTAAAACAGACGGTTTTCAGAAAACAACTGTTGAAGGTTTATTTGCGTGCGGCGATAACGCGGCAATGATGCGCTCTGTAGCCAATGCGGTGAGCAGCGGTAATATAGCCGGCGCAGTAGCCAACATGGAGCTTTGCCACCAGAGTTTTTAATACAGAAAAGGAATAATATTGCTGTTCAGCACATTGTGTTTTACTACAGGTTATTTTTCAACAAACGTTTGGCAAATTATTAACAGAAAAAACTATATTTGCGTTTCTTCAGTTAAAACCCGAAATTTTAAAAACACATGAAAACGCTTTCAGATATTAATTTTAAAGATAAAAAGGCCTTAATAAGGGTAGATTTTAATGTTCCCCTTGATGAAAATTTTAATGTTACCGATACCAACCGTATCGAAGCCGCGAAGCCAACTATCGATAAAATTTTAAATGACGGTGGAAGCGTTATCCTGATGAGCCACCTGGGCAGGCCAAAAGGCAAAGAGGAAAAATATTCGCTTAAGCATATTGTAACCACAACATCTGAAGTATTGGGTAGATATGTGAAATTTGTGGAAGACAGTGTAGGCGAAACTGTAGAAAAAGCTGCCGAGGCTTTAAAGCCGGGTGAAATATTACTTTTAGAGAACCTTCGCTTTTATAGCGAAGAGGAGGCGGGAGATGAGGCTTTCGCTGAAAAACTTGCCAAACTGGGCGATGTTTACGTTAACGATGCCTTTGGCACAGCACACCGTGCGCATGCTTCTACCACCATAGTTGCAAAATTTTTTCCTCAAAACAAGGTTTTTGGAACGCTTCTTGCGAAAGAAATCGACAGTCTTAACAAAGTATTAGGAAACAGCGATAAGCCTGTAACGGCTGTTTTGGGTGGCAGTAAAGTATCATCTAAAATAACAGTTATAGAAAATATACTGGATAAAGTAGACCACCTGATAATTGGCGGCGGTATGACTTTTACCTTTATAAAAGCGCAGGGCGGCAGCGTGGGCGACTCTATTTGTGAGGATGACAAGCAGCAGCTTGCGCTTGACATTTTAGAGAAAGCCAAAACAAACAATGTGCAGGTGCACCTGCCTGTAGATGTTGTGGCTGCCGATGGATTTAAAAACGATGCTAACACTAAAGTTGTTGATGTAAGAGAAATACCTGATGGTTGGCAGGGGCTTGATGCAGGCCCGAAATCGCTGGAGCAGTTTAAAGAGGTTATTTTAAACTCAAAAACGATACTATGGAACGGGCCGCTTGGCGTTTTCGAAATGGAAAACTTTGCCAAAGGTACCATCCAGTTAGGCGAATATATTGCCGAAGCTACTAAAAACGGCGCTTTCTCTCTTGTGGGCGGGGGCGACTCTGTAGCAGCGGTTAAGCAGTTTGGCCTGGAACCGAAAATGAGCTATGTATCTACCGGAGGTGGTGCAATGCTCGAAATGCTTGAGGGTAAAACCCTGCCGGGCATAGCTGCAATACAGGAATAGCCTGTTAAAGTTTATACTATAATATCTATTTAAAAGTTATGTTACAATCACCTGAAAGGCATTGTACTTAACTTCTTAAAAAACAAATTATGAATAAAAAGAGAACACTGTCATTCATTTTTGCATTATTTTCTTTTGCGGCATTCGCACAGGAAAGTGCCGAAGCCGAAATCAGTACTCCGCAAATTAAACTTTCTTACCTTGATTCTGTTAAATCTACTTTCATCCGTTATGAAAACCTGGCCTGCATAGACAGCCTTTGGATGAAAGAACTGGCCAACCAGGATTTATTCGAGGCCATGCAGGAGGATATCGAAAAGATAAATCCTGATGAAGATGTAGATTATAACCTGTCTTCTAAAGATTTAAAAGAGCGTCTTGGCAAGCTGGATGCTGTTTCTCCCTTTCACATAGAATACAGTAAGGGGCTTGAGAACATCATAAAATCCTACCTTAAAAACAGGCCGCGCTCTTTCGAGAGGTTAATGGCAATTTCGGATTATTATTTCCCGATGTTCGAAGAATACCTTTCTAAATACAACGTGCCGATGGAGATAAAGTACCTGGCTGTAATAGAGTCGGCGCTTAACCCAAAGGCAAAATCAAGGGTTGGTGCAACAGGCTTGTGGCAGTTTATGTACCCTACCGGAAAGCAGTTTAACCTTGAGGTAAACAGCTATGTAGATGAGCGTTGCGACCCACTGAAAGCTACAGAGGCAGCCTGCCAGTACTTGAGCAGCCTGTATAATATCTTCGGCGACTGGGATCTGGTGCTTGCATCCTACAATGCAGGGCCGGGTAACGTTACAAAAGCGATACGCCGTTCGGGCAGCTATAAGAACTACTGGAATATACGCCGCAACCTGCCAAAGGAAACACAGGGCTATGTGCCGGCATTCCTGGCAACTATGTATGTTTATGAGTATGCAAAAGAGCACGGCATAAACGGCAAAAAAGCGCCAATGACCTATTTTGAAACCGATACGGTTATGGTAAAACGCCAGATGTCATTCAAACAGATTGCAAGCCTTGTAGATGTTCCGGTTTCTCAATTGCAATTCCTGAACCCTATTTATAAGCTTGATGTAATACCGTATACAACAGAAAAAGCGCATTATTTAAGATTGCCTAAAGATAAAATAGGTTTATTTACCGCTAATGAAAAGGCTATTTATGCCTATATCGATTATGAGGCCGACCAAAGGGAAAAACCTTATTTTGTAAAAGAACGCGAAGAAGCGGTAGCCTCTGTAAAAGAACTTGCCAAAGACGGAAAGAAAATAATTACCGCAAGCAAAACCTATACGGTTAGGCGCGGCGATAACCTTGGCGAAATATCTAACAAATATGGCGTTAGCGTTGCGGAAATTAAGCGCTGGAACGGGCTTAGGGGTAACATGATACAGGTTGGGCAACGCCTTAAGATACAAACAGAAAAAATTGTAGATATACCGGTAAAAGAAGAAGCTATAGCTGAAGTTAAAGACGTTAAGAAAGACAAGGCAAAACAAAAACCTGCCGATACACTTAAAACAGATAAAACAGCTATTGCCGCTACTACTGCAAAACCGGAAGCTGACGAGGCTGCCACTGAAGAAGACGCCGTAGCTGAAAACGCTGTCGCAGAAACAGAACCTAACACGCAGGAAATTGTGGCAGCAGCCATAAGTAAAGATAAACGTGCCCGTGAAGCCAGCTATGAGGCAGAACGCCTTTATATTGTGCAGAAAGGTGATTCGCTCTTCAGTATAGCAAGAAAGCACCCCGGCGTTACTGTAGAGAACCTTAAACGCTGGAACAAAATAGAAGGCGAGAGCATAAAACCGGGTATGAAGCTTAAGGTGAGTAGTATTAACTGATAAAACCGCCATGCATGAAAAGGCTTAAACAAATAGTACTTTTTGTTTTTGCCCTTTGCATTACAGCCTGCAACGAGGGTAAAACGGAAGAGGATGCTACGGCTTCGCGCGGAAACATCAACGAGATATCTATTGTTATCAATGATGTGATGTGGAACGGCGATGTGGGCGACAGCATGCGCCGCAAGTTTGCCGCACCGGTAGATGGGCTCACCCAGGAAGAACCGCTTTTTACCCTGAACCAATATCACGAAAACACTTTTGACCAGGCACTGAAGCGTGGCCGCAATATCATAATTGTTGATAAGGGCGGTAACGACGGTTTTGTCATCAAAAAGAACAGCTACTGCAAACCACAAAATGTTTTTACCATCAGCGCTAAAACTACCGATGGCCTGCTGGAACTTATTGAAATGCATTCTGATGAAATAATCAGGAAAATCAAGGATACTGAAATTAAAGAAAACCAGGAGCGCCACAAAAAGGCGGGGCTGCTGGATGCCACTGTTTTTAATAAGCAATATGGCATCAGTATAATGGTACCCTCTACCTACAGCTATGCCATACACAACGATAGCTTTATATGGCTAAAGAAGGACATTCCAAGCGGTAACACCAATATACTGCTGTATAAAGTACCTTACGTGACAATAGAAAAGAATAAAACCATACTGCCTAATATTATAGCCATGCGCGATTCTATAGGCAATATGTACATACACGGCCAGGACCCCGGCACTTTTATGAAAACGGAAGAAGCCTACTCCCCTTACCTGTTCATGACGAGTTTTAAAGACAAACGTGCCTTTGAAATTCGCGGCAACTGGGAAATGGAGAACGACTTTATGAGCGGGCCTTTTCTTAACTACACTATTAAAAATGATAAAAAACAATACTACCTTGTGGTAGAAGGTTTTATATACAGCCCATCATCGCCTAAGCGTGACCTCATCATAGAGCTTGAGTCGATAATCAAATCGCTTAATTTTGAGTAATGGCTCAATTTAAAATAAAGCGGTTAACGTATTCGTTTTGTCTGTTCCTAATTATAGGATTCTTTTTGTCTTCATGTTGTTCAGTTAATGTGACTGAGTTAAAAGGTAACTATATAAGCGAAAGAAAAAATATTTTTTATCCGTACTCAGAAATAACTTTTAACGACACAGCTTTTTTTTATACTTATAGAGCTGGCTTACAATACAAAGAATCGCAAGGTAGGTGGAGTATTGAGAACAATTATATTGTTTTAAACAGTTATGATTATTGCAAAAACGACTGTTTGATAGTGGAAGAAAAACAATCTCAAGATAAACCTTATATACAACTAAAGATAAATCTAAATGGAGATAAGCTTCCTTTGCCGGGGTGGAGTATTAAGATAAATGAGTCTAAAGAGTATTTACACACTGATTCAGAAGGGAAAATTTATTTTGAAGACAATATTCAGATAAATAGTATAGCCGTATTTTCTATCGGATTATCACAAAAAAATTCCAAATACATCATAAAGGATAAAAAGGCAAATATTTTTGAAATAGATTTGATTATGGAAAATCAATATAAATATTTCGAGAAGGAAAAGATGAAGCTAAATGCAAAATTTTTAAAGTTTGCAGATCATACAAATCATGTTAAATACTTAAAACAATAATGGTTCAGTTCAAAATAAAGCGATTTAACGAGCTTTCTGTTGTTGATCTATACGAACTGCTGCAGCTGCGAAGTGAAGTGTTTGTAGTGGAGCAGAATTGCGTTTATCAGGACATAGATGGTAAAGATGAAAAAGCGTTACACCTCATTGGTACTTTTAATGATAAAATAGTGGCTTATGCAAGGCTGTTTAACCGTGACTATTATTTTGAGGAAGCCTCTATAGGGCGTGTAGTAATTAGAGAACAATACCGCGACCGGAAATGGGGGCACGAGCTTATGAAAGCTGCTATTGCCGGCATTAAAGAGCATTTTGATGAAGATGCCATAACTATTTCGGCACAGCTTTACCTGAAAAAGTTTTATGAAAGCCACGGATTTGTGCAGGCAGGAGAAGGTTATCTGGAAGATGGCATACCGCACATACGGATGCACCTTCTGTAAATTATAAATTGAGGATTTTAGAATTAAGATTTTGAAATCCTGAAGTAAGCTATATCTTGGTTATAACAAGTTCTACCCTCCTGTCATACTCGCTTCCCTTACCAAGCGGCTTGGTGTTGCCGTAGCCCTTATAGGTCATACGGACAGAATTGACTTTCCGGAACATCAGGTATTTATAAACAGTACGCGCCCTGTTTACCGAAAGCTCACGCTTGCGGGTATCTTTATCTATAGCTTCTTTCTGGTAAGTGGGTGTGCAGCATACATGCCCCTGAATTTCAAATTGCAGGTTTTTATATTTCTGTAAAAGGCGGGCTATTTTGTCAAGCTCTTTTTTAGATGGGCCTGTCAGCTTGCTGCTTCCCCTTTCAAAGTATATGTTCTCAAGGTAAATGCGGTCGCCTACTACCATATCTTTTTTAACCGTGTTGTAGATGCCCGGCTCCAGCTTTGGCGGCGGCAGCGGCTCAAAATTCACTACAACGTCTACACGGCGGTTCTTAGAGCGTGCCTCGCTAACGTTATCTATATCATCTTCCAGTAATATGCGGCCTTTACCCTCTATGGTAACGATGATCTTGTTTTTAATGCCGCTGTTTACCAGCTTGCTTTGTATGGTGTTGGCACGGTTAGTAGAGAGTTTGTAGTTATACTCGTCTTTACCCCTGTCATCACAATAGCCGTAAATCTGTATGCTTTCTATCCGGGTGGTATCTATGGCGCTTACAAAGGCTACAAGGTTATTACCCTGCTTTTCGTCCAGCCCGAATTTATCAAATTCAAAATAAATAGAAAATACGGTTTCCTCCTGCGCTTTAGCGGCAAGTGTAGTTATTAACAAGGCAAATATGCATAGTAGCTTGTTCATTGTACTGCTAAGTTACGCAATTTTAATCTTCCATCCGCGAGAGGGATATATCTTCCAGCGGATGTATAACAATAGGAAATTTCTCAACCTTAACCGAGCTGCTGTCAAGCCCGAATGCCCTGCCTTCGGAGAGGCTCACTTTTTTCAGCACATAGTAAATATCCAGTACAATCCTTTCATACCAAGGCAGGTCGTTATCATAAGAAAGGAACTTCTCTATAATTACAAACTTAAAATCGCCGATAACATTGTTCCGGTTTAACGATTCGTAGCGGCTGGTTATATCTACCTCTCCCCTTTCTACCATATTACGCACCACCTGTTTAAACAGCAGGTTGATACGCGGTGCAACACGAAAACCGAGGAAGAAGTCTACACGTATAACGTCTTCATGCATAATTTCGCGTACACGGTATTCCATTCTATACGGCTCATCTACCACATTAACGTGCACAAACCAGTAAATATCAGCTCTTTTCGGCCTTTTTTGCAGAATTGAGTATAATACTTTAGATTCTATCTCATCGTTTAACTGAGCATTGGTCATATACACCAGGTGCGTGGCATATTTAGGGATAGTAAGGTCGTTACTTAATTCTGAAAGTACATTTTTATACTTGTCAATTTTCACAAATTCGGTATAGCCGCTGCGGATACGCTTTGCGGTATACCACACAAACATAATAAACGCGAGGAAGCCGGCTATAAAAAGCGACACATAACCCCCGTGGCTGAATTTACTGATGTTGGCAATAAGGAAAGAAAATTCTATGGTAAGGTAAACCAGCATAATACCCGTTATAACAAACGGGTTGTAGCGCTTCATGATCATGTAGAAGTTAAGCAGTATGGTAGTCATTATCATACAGAGCACTATAGCAAGCCCGTAGGCAGCCTCCATATTGCCTGACTCACGGAAATAAAGCACTATAAACACACACCCCAGGAACAACAACCAGTTGATTGAAGGGATATAGATCTGTCCGCGCAGCTCTGTAGGGAACTTTACCGAAACCTTAGGCCAGAAGTTAAGGCGCATGGCCTCGCTTATAAGCGTGAATGAGCCTGAAATTAAAGCCTGTGACGCAATTACCGCCGCCGATGTTGCAATAGCTATACCAAACGGCAAGAACCATTGCGGCATAAGCAGGTAAAACGGGTTTCCGGGGTTATCAGAATGCCCGCTTAAACCGGTTAATGTATTACCGGAATGTGCAATAAGATAAGCGCCCTGCCCGAAGTAATTTACAACAAGCATGGCCTTAACAAATATCCAGCTTATACGTATGTTGCCCCTGCCGCAGTGCCCCATATCGCTGTAAAGCGCCTCGGCACCGGTGGTACATAGAAACACGAAACCAAGTACATAAAAACCTTCGTGGTGTATACTTAACAGGTGAAATGCATAATAAGGGTTAAGTGCTTTAAAAACGGCAAAGTTGCCGCTTATGCCCAAAAAGCCCAGCACACCAAGCATACTGAACCATACCAGCATCATAGGGCCAAAGAAACGGCCTACGAATTTTGTACCGAAGCGCTGTATAAAGAACAGTACAAAAAGTATGGTAATTACAATAGGCACCGTATCAAGTTCGGGATTGTAGATCTTTAAACCTTCTATTGCCGATGAAACTGAAATGGGCGGTGTAATGATACCATCTGCAAGCAGGGCACTTCCGCCAATTATTGCAGGGATAATGAGCCCTTTCTTTTTGAGCCTCTTTACCAGTGTGTAGAGAGAAAAGATACCGCCCTCGCCTTTGTTATCGGCTTGTAGTGTAAGCAATACATACTTAAGGGTAGTTTGCAGGGTAAGCGTCCAGAAGATACAGGATAGCGCCCCGAGCACAATTTCTTCGTTTATAGGTTGTTCACCTATTATGGCTTTCATTACGTAAAGGGGAGATGTCCCTATGTCGCCATATATAATACCCAAGGTTACCAGCAGCCCGCCCAGGGTTACTTTGCTAAGATTATTGTGATTAGCGCTCACTGATTTTGTAATTAAAAGAATGCAAATGTATGCGATTTTATGGATTTGCAGTTTATTGCAGCCTGATATTTAACCTTTAAGACAAAAATCCCCTGCTTTATGGGGGCAGGGGCTAATTTGTATAAGGCTATTTTAACAGTATCTTGTTGTATTCGGCAGTATTGCCTAACAATGCGGTAGCTTTTTTAATCTCTGCGTTGTTAACAGTATAGTACTTATAAAGGCCTTCTTTATACTGATAGCGCTTAATAAGTTCGTCCTGAAGCAGTTTTTTGATTTCCTCTTTATGCTTGTTAAGCTCTTTCTCCTCGCTTTTCTGCAGCGCTGCAAGCAACTGGTTGTATTCGTTGGCTATGCTTGCGTCAATCTTTTCCTTAACCGCTGTATCGTGCATCAGCTTTAGTGCCTTTTCTGTTTCGGTATCAAACTCAAAGTTCTCTTTTTTAAGGTACTGCTTAAAGTCTTCAAAGTCAGCATCTGTTACCGTTGGTATCTTTGTACCCATATCAGGGTGCTTGTAATAATAAGCTGTGGCATAATTAAAAATAGCATCGTTGCGTTGCAGTGCATCGGCTATGGTACTTTGCTTGCTTTCATCCAGCACTACATCCGGCAATATGCCGCCGCCATCATAAACTGTGCGCCCTTTGCGGGTTTTAAAAGCGTTATAGTCTTTTTCGTTTATGCGTATGGCTTTACCGTCAACATCTTTATGGGTATAATCAAGCGCCTGTATGCCGCGTCCAGATGGTGTATAGTATCTTGAAATAGTAACTTTTACCTGAGTGCCGTAGGTAAGTTCCAGCGGCCTTTGCACCAAGCCTTTACCAAAGCTCCTGCTGCCCACAATTACCGCGCGGTCAAGGTCCTGCAATGCTCCCGAAACAATTTCTGATGCCGAGGCACTTTTGCCATCTACCAGTACCGCCAGCGGAATTTCGGTATCTACCGGCGCCTTGGTGGTCTTGTAGGTATTGTTATACTTTTCATTTTTCGACTTTGTGGTAACAATAATTTCGCCTTCGGGCACAAACAGGTTGCACACATTTACGGCTTCATTCAGCAATCCGCCCGGGTTGCCCCTAAGGTCGAGTATAATCCGTTTAGCGCCTTCGGTTTTAAGCTGCTGTAATGCCTGCTTAGTTTCTGTAGAAGCCTTAGCATTAAACTGTGAAAGCACAATGTAGCCTGTTTCTTTATCTACCATGCCAAAATAAGGCACCGCCCTTACATCTACCTCATCAAGCACAAGCTGGGTGTCATATACCTTGCCCTGCCTTTTGTATTTAATGTCTATTTTGGTATTGCGCGTGCCTTTAAGCAATTCGCCTGCATCTTCTTTAAAACTGGCAAGGCTAACATCGCCTATCTGGATAATTTCGTCACCTGCCTTAAGCCCCGCTTTGTCGGCGGCATAGTCCTTATAAGGTTCTTTTATAATAAGTCTGCCCTCTTTTCGGGTTATCAGCGCGCCAATACCTGTATATTCGCCGGTATTGTTTATTTTAAATTTGGCTACATCTGCCTCATTAAAATAATTGGTGTAAGGGTCAAGGTCGGCAAGCATACTTTTTATCGCAGTATCCATAAGCTCGCCGGGGTTGGTTTCATCTACATAATTGGTATTTACCGTTTTAAACAATGTGGTAAATATTTCTATCTGCTTGGCTATCTCAAAAAAGTCGTTCCTGAAACTTGTCCCCACGAACAGAAAAACAACCGCAACTGCCGTAACTACATATCTTTTCTTGAATCTGGTAAACATATAATTTAAATTTTATTTGATTTCTTCCTCATCCTTCTGCGGATCAGGATAAACACAATTACGAAAATAAGGATAAAAGGCCAAAGATACAGCACCCCGATAAAGAAAGTTGAAATACCGTTAAAGCCTGATTTTATAGCATTCCACATTTTAGAGCCATACGATACCGTTGCACCTGCCTGCTGTTCGGTATGCTTGTAAAATTCTATAACAACCGTGCTCATGGCCACACGGCTTTTAAGGTAACGCAGCCTTCCTTCCTGCGCTTCGATCTCTTCGCGTATTGCAGAAAGTTCTTTCTCGATCTCCAGCATTTCGCTAACCTTATTGGCTTTCTTTAAAAGCTCGAGGTAGCGCGCCTCAAGTGTTTTCTTGGCTTTAATGCGTGCATCAAGGTCAACATATTCTTCGGTAACATCCTGGGCTGAAATTTCCTTTCTGTCAAAATAAGTAACCCCTTTGGCAACCTCATCTATAAAAAGGTCGAACTTGTTGCCGGGTATGCGCAACACCAGTGTGCGGCTCAACGAGTAACCGTTGTTATTTTCGCTGTCACTCTGCAACTGTGCGCCAAACTTTTGCGCTACAGCATTTATTCGTTTGGCAGTAGCTTCAAGGCCCTCGGTTTCAAAGGCAAGATTAGCATTTTTAATTACCATCTGCCGATATTCAGTGTCCGCTGTTCCGGTGTTTCCTGAATAGGCTTTATCATCAACGTTAGTGGCAATTTCTTCCATTGCCGGGGCCTCAGCAACAACTTCCTGTAAAGATATATTATCGGTTACCGCTGCATTTTCACTACAGCCGCCAACCAGCATCAGCATAGATGTGCAAAATAAGGTTATTTTCATAATAAGGTGGTTTTGCAGCTATAACGGCAAAACTGTGCGGTATAGTACAACCATTTAGAAAATAGCCAATTAAAGCCCCTCCTGTTTCAGGAATTTTTCAAAAAGCTGTATTGCCTTTTCATTAACCTCGGTAAACGAAAGCCTGTCTTTGGTCTGGTAAAAAAACATAAAGGCTGTGGGCTGTTGCAGTTTTTCGGTTATGATATGTTTGTTAAGCCTGTAAGCCTCCCTTAGCAGGCGTTTGTAGTAATTACGGTCAACAGCCCTTTTAAAATTGCGCTTGGAAACCGATACACCCATTTTTAAAATACCTTCGGTATCATCCTGCAATGGAATATATACCAGCCTGAGCGGATATTTAGAAACCGTTTTACCCTCTGCAAACATCTTTTCTATAATGTTGCGGCTCTTCAGTTTTTCGCTTTTCGGGTATGTATATTGGCGTTGTTCCATCACGCGCAAAGGTACATTATTTAAAAATGTTATTTATTATTGCACCTGTGTCAGAATATTTTCTTACTATTGTAGTAAAATTTTTGAATTATTATGGTATCGGCACGTGTAGGACAATATATAGAAGCAAAAGGCATAAGCTACTATGCCTTTGAAAACAGCCTGGGCGCAAGCCGTGGCAGTATAAGTAAAGCGGTTAAAGACGGTAAGAGCATAGGCTCTAACATGCTGGAGAAAATACTGTTGTTGTATACCGACCTAAACCCCACATGGCTGCTTACCGGCGAGGGCGAAATGCTTGTGGATAACGGCTGGCAGGACAGTAATATAAATACTTACAGGCTAAAGACCGATACTACCTTAGAAAGCCAGCAGATTCCGCTTTATGACCTTGAGGCAGTGGCGGGGCTTGTGCCGCTATTTAGCGATAACAAAGCCTTTACCCCCGTTGACCATATTATGATACCCCACCTGCCCAAGTGCGACGGTGCGGTATATGTAACTGGTGATAGTATGTACCCGCTGCTTAAAAGCGGCGATATTGTGATGTATAAAGAAATTAACGATATACAAAACGGCATTTTTTGGGGCGAGATGTACCTGCTGAGTATTGATATGGCAGGAGAAGAATATATCACTGTAAAATACATACAAAAGGCTAAAGACAGCCGCTGCATAAAGCTGGTAAGCGAAAACAAACACCACCAAGATAAAGAAGTAGAACTTGCACAGGTGCGGGCGCTTGCACTGGTTAAGGCAAGCATCCGTATTAATGCCATGAAATAAAAAAACCGCAGGTAACGCTACCATGCGGTTTTTTAGCCAGGGTTTGGCTTTCCATCCAACTAATTAATCACTATCTGTTCACCTTCGCTTCTGCCCCGGGCTAATCCTTATTTACAAATTTAAAAAACCTGCTTTCGCCGCCGTCTTTTGTTCCTTCCTGATACAGAAACTGAAGGTCGTTATCATCAAATATTTTAAAGAATTCATACCAGCTTATTTCGTTCAGGTTATCTTCTGTATAACCCGGAAAGTTAATACGCAGCAAACCGCCACCGTTCTTGCCGGTACTCTCTACAACAGATGGCTTACCATCGCGGGCTTCTACCCACTGCTCTATCTTTTTATGATCTGTTGTAGTATGTGAATCTGACTTTGCTGACATAACTTTATATATTGGTTATTTCCTTATCGCTTTCTGATATCCCAAAATTACCATCGAAATAGAAAAGAAAATATTAAAGCCACCACAAACTTCTGTTAAAGAATTCTGACAAAAATTAATTTACTTCTACAGCAAGCACCTCACATTTCTACAATTTCCACATGGCTATTTAATGGAATTTGCAGAGAATACAACAGGATTAATTATATATAAATAACTGTATATCAAAAAGTTATTATTTCGTAATAGTTACAATTTATAAGAGAATGAATTACAGGCATTTGATTTGCCAATTACTAAGCAGATGCAATGATAATAACGAATAAATAAAGATTATGAAAAAGCTACTTATAGCCGCGCTGATGCTGACAGGAGTAATGGCAATGGCACAGGAACAACCGGCAACACAACAACAAACAAAACCGGCAGCAAAAACAGAACAGGTTAAGCCACAACAAAAAGAGGCACAACCGGCAGGCCAGGAGAAAGCTGCTACAGTAACCAAGCCGGAGGCTACCACTAAAGATGAAAAAGCCGAAGGTAAAAAGGCTGTACCAGCTAAAAAGTCAGAATAACTTTTAGCGCCTATTATATATACACTTTTTTGTAGAAACAGGGTTTTTGATTCTATTTTATCTGTTTCAAAAAAAACCCCGGGACATGACAGCCCGGGGTTTTTTACGTTTTATATATGCTTCTAATTTTAAGGCGTATAAAGATTATTCTCTTTATTCACATCGGCCATAAGCTCTGTGGCATCTATTGCCATGACTTTTATGGCGCTTTTAGGCTTGTTTATGGTAAACTCGTAGGTAGTATGTGCCCAGTTCCAGTCTTTTAAAACAGTACGGTTAAGCCTTGGGTATGGGTTTGGCTTCTCATAACGCATCATCTCAAGCGGGATGTAAAAGCTTTCCTGTGTGCCATCCTCATACGCCACAATAATATCAATAGGCATTGGCATACGGCCTATGCGCTGCAGGGTAATTTTTGTTGCGCTTCCCTCCTCTTTAACCGATTGTATGCTATAATCAATTGTATTAGTGGTTTGTGCCCAGTCGGTTAAATACCAGTCAAGGTGTGCACCGCTAACACGTTCTGCGGTACGGATAAAGTCGTTCGGTGTCGGGTGGCTGAATTTATAGTCAGAGTAAAACCGCTTTATGGTCTTTGCAAGGTTTTCTTCGCCTATAACGTAGCCAAGCTGAGCTAAAAAGATCTCTCCTTTACTGTAAGCCGATATGCCATAAAGCATATTCTGGTCATAACGGTCGGCGTGTGTAGTAAGCGGTTGTTCTTTACCTCCGGCAACCATATAAAAATAGTTAGAATAAGCGCCTGCAAACGGGTTTACGTTTTCTTCTTTAGATGGCAATACAGCTTCCATGGCAAGATCTGAAATGTAAGATGTAAAGCCTTCATCCATCCACTCGTGCTTCGATTCGTTGGTTGCCAGTAAATGCTGGAACCATGAGTGAGCAAACTCGTGCGCGGTTACACCCACAAGGCTGCCATAGCTCCTGTCTCCGGTAATAAGGGTACACATGGCATACTCCATACCACCGTCGCCACCCTGAACCACAGAGTATTGCTTATACGGATAAGTTCCGATATGTGTATTGAAATACTCCAGCAGCTCTACTGTTTTTGGTTGTAGCTTTTTCCAGTTCTCAGCATACTTGGCATCTTTTTTATAGAAGAAATGAAGCTCTGTGTTGTTTGGCCCCATTACCATATCGTGTGCATAATCTTTATCGGCGCCCCAGGCAAAATCGTGCACCATTGGTGCCACAAAATGCCAGGTAAGTGTTTTGGCTTTTTTAGGGTATTTAACCTCTACCCCTTTATCTTCATAACCTTTGCCAATTTCATTTTTATTTTGAAGATAACCCGTGCCGCCTATTGTGTAGTCTTTATCTATAGTGATTTTCACATCAAAATTACCCCACACACCATGAAACTCGCGCCCTATATAAGGGTCGGCGTGCCACCCTTCAAAATCATATTCAGCCATTTTAGGGTACCACTGCGTCATGCTCAGGGCAACACCCTCATCACTGTTACGGCCGGAGCGGCGCACCTGTAAAGGCACCTGCCCTTCAAAATCTAACGAAAAAGTGGTTGAAGCCCCCGGTAATATCGGTTTTGCAAGGGTAACTTCCAGCACGGTACCCGCAACCGTATTTTGTGCTGCTGCGCCCTCCTGCTTAAAATTACTGATTTTAAGGTAGCCTGTCTCTTCAGGCTTAAGGGTGCTTATGCGGCTTTCGGTAACCGTAGTATTGCCGTTCTTAAAGCTCTTAACCATACGTTTATCAGGGTCGGCTATCGTTTTAAGGCGTGCATCCATTTCGCTGCCCGGCTGAAAAGCATTGGGATATAAATGGTAAAAAACCCTCCTTAGCGTATCTGGCGAATTATTGGTATACACCAGTTGCTGCGTGCCGGTATAGCGGTAGGTTTTTACATCCATGTTAACCTCCATTTTATAATCTGCATGCTGCTGCCAGTAACCCGGATTGGGGTTATTTTCCTTATTTTGCGCAAAAAGGCCGGTGGCCGATAGTATCGCTATAAAAACTATTTTCTTCATGGTGCTAAAAATAAAGAAACTTTTTAAAGTTTGAAAAACAGTTTTAAAGATTATATTTTTGCTTTATGGATAATTCTTTACGTTTAAAGCTTGCGTTACTGAACAGCATCATTTTCTTTGCCGTTCAGTATTGTTGCTTTGATGGTTTTACTGCCGATTTTACCTCTTACAAGTTCTACCTAAAAATCCTTATAAGCCTTGCCTTTGGGTTTAGTTTGGTGTACTTTTATATGCGCTTCCCAAAGAAAGCAGGTAAAAAATAAGATTCTGCCAAATTGCTTTATATTTGCCTTATGCTATTCTCTAACATTATAGGGCAGGAACATATAAAAAGCCACCTTACCACCAGTGCCGACAGGGGCAGGATACCTCATGCACAGCTGTTTGCAGGACCCGAAGGCAGCGGCACACTGGCTATGGCAATAGCCTATGCGCAATACATTTTATGCGGTAATGCCAACGGCGAGAACAGTAACGGCAATGCTGCCTGCAACCTTAAGTTTGAGAACTTTTCGCACCCCGACCTTCATTTTGTATATCCTGTAGCGGCTAACAGCGAGGTTAAAAGTCACCCTGTTAGCGCCAATTTTTTAAAATATTGGCGCGAATTCATTACCGAAAACCCATATGGCAGCCTGTTTGACTGGTACCGTAAAATAGATATTGCCAACAAGCAGGGACAGATAGGGGTTGACGAAGCGCAGGAGATCATGAAATCGTTGTCTTTAAAGGCTTATGAAGGCGGTTACAAAGTAATGATTATATGGATGGCCGACAAAATGAACACAGCCTCTGCAAACAAGCTTTTGAAGCTGCTGGAAGAGCCGCCGCAAAAAACGGTTTTCCTGCTTATAACAGAGGAAGAAGACGATATACTGCAAACCATATATTCGCGCTGCCAGGTGCTTCATTTTGGCAGGCTTAGCGAACAAGCCATAGCCGAAGCGCTTGTTTCACGTGAAAAAACAGATGCCGCCACAGCGCAAAAAATAGCCCACCAGGCGCAGGGTAACTATAATAAAGCACTACACCTGCTGCACAAAAAAGGCGACGACTACCCGTTTGAAGAATGGTTTGTGCTATGGGTTCGCGCCGCTTTTCGCGCTAAGGGCAATGCAGCTGCCATACAGGACTTAATTGCCTGGAGTGAGCAGATTGCCGGTATAGGCCGCGAAGCGCAAAAGCAGTTTTTAGATTACTGTATCAATATGTTCCGCCAAGCTTTATTGCTTAATTATCAGGCTAAAGAACTGGTGTATATGGAGCCTGCTACCGATAATTTTAAACTGGAAAAATTTGCTCCGTTTGTAAACGGCAACAATATCAACGACATTTTTAAGGAGCTATCAGACGCTACGTATCATATTGAGCGTAACGGTAATGCAAAGATTATATTAACCGACCTATCTATAAAACTGACACGATTAATCCATAAAAAATAAATACCATGATGACACCCGCAATTATTTTGGTTTTGCTTTTCCTTGCAGTAACATTTATACAATCGGGCTATGACAAGGTAACCGACTGGAAAGGTAATGTAGGCTGGCTTAAGGGGCATTTTGCTGCCACCATTTTAAAGAACCAGGTGCCGCAGGCACTATTTGTAATTCTGGTTTTAGAAATGCTTTCAGGTGCTTTTGCCGTTATCGGTATTATAGAAATACTGGTAAATGAGGGTACTCAGTTCGCTTTCATTTCAGGATGCCTATCCTGTATTACCCTGTTATTTTTGTTGTTAGGACAACGTCTTGCTAAAGATTATGACGGTGCCCGCACAATAGCCATTTATTTTATCCCTGCGCTTTTGCTGGTAAGCTGGCTGTAAAATGACATTTACGAAGAGAATTTTACGCTATATACTGTTCCTTGCGGTAATTTACCTGCTCACAGTATTATACATAAAGGCAGAAATTGATATAGACCCTTTTGGCGGGCTTTATATCCTGCTGCTTGCATGCAACATTGTTTTCGGATTTTATGCGCTTAAATTAAAGATTTTGCCCGTTGTTTTGGTATCGGCAGTTATACCGGTTATAAGCATCATTTCCGCACTTTTAATGGCAGACCATTCCCTGTTTCCGGGTAATGACCCTTACGGTATCATAACCGCAATATTAATCAACGGTATTGTAATAGTTCTTTGCTGGGAAGTAACGTATCAGATAAATGCATTTATAAAATCTGTAAAATCTAAATAAAAAAGCTCCCGAATCCGGGAGCTTTTTTATGTTGACTATTTCGCTGTTGCGGTAGTATCATTTTCTTTTTCAGCAGGTTCCTCTGTTGTATCAGCATCACCTTTGTACTTTTCGTTAAGTTGCTTTAGTATATCAGCCGTAATGTCATATTGTTCTTTAGCATATAAAACGCTGGCAGCATCTCCGGTTCCGTATATATAATCGTAACCTTCTTTCTTGCCATATTCTTTAATGTGCTTTTTCATTTGGGCGATAATGGTATCCCTTTTAACACCAAATTCATCCTGAAGCTGCCTCATCATGGTTTCCTGCTTAATGCCAAGCTCACGCTCCCTTTTTTGCAGTTCCTGCATTTTAAGCTCTGCCCATTGCCTGCCTTTAGATTGTGCCTCGTTTTGAAAGCTTGCAGCATCAAGCCTTAGCTTTTGTGCTTCGCCTTCCAGTTCGCGGGCCATCTCATCCGATTTTACCTTACCTTTAGATTCAAGGTCTTTGAGCTCCTCATACTCCTCCATTAATTTTACGGTATCAATGTAAGCCGTTTTCATTCCGCCCGAAGCTACCTGCTCCTTATTGCACGAAAAAAGTGTAATGGCAAGACCAAGTATTAAAAGTGATTTTTTCATTTTCCGATTTTATGTGTTAAAAAATTTTGTCAAAAATACAATTACTTATTCAATCACCCAAAACAGATTTTAGGCTAAAAAATTGTAGT
>NZ_JAMWYY010000025.1:20426-40874 GCF_024305175.1 Flavobacterium sp. | reverse complement strand
GTATAGCAGCATTAAAACCAAAATCCTTAAACTTGTAATCACTATAAGTATTTATTTTCTCGTAAATGAAGTATAAAGCATAAATAATCACAACAAAATTTACAACTATCTTCATGTAGGGTTGAAAAGTTTTTACATTTAATTCATTAAATACAAATATATTAAGTGCTTCTGTAATAATATAAATCAGGCCTACTGAAGAAAGTCCAATTAAAAAAATATTTTTTCTTGATAATAAATATACATTGTAAAGGTAGGTAAGACTGCAAAGATCAAGAATACAATATACTGGCATTACTATAAGATTATTGCCTGTATTTGCTAAAATATGCGCAGCAGATGCTACGACAGACATAATAATTAGATATATGTATAAAGATTTATGTAGCATATTTAGCCTGCGAAATAAAATTGCTCCAATGATAAGTCCACAGGCTAATGCTATATATTCAAGGCTTGGTAAAAAATCCTGATTTCGTATTAATTCTTCGAAGTTATTCACTCAGCATTGCTAATTCAAGTAAAAAGAAATCATTTACAGCCGCAGTAGGTCCGTATGGTGGAACTGCCTTACTAAAATCATCATAGAATACCTCTGTATCTGTTTTATTGGTAACTATCATATCTGCAATAGCCTGTGCGAGAGGATCAACTAAATCTTCCCTTAGTGCTAAATTTACCTGGCAGTCCTGTACTTCAAAATCTTCCCTGTTAATCACGAATACCTGGAAAATACCATCGGCTGTTTCCTCTATCTGCTTTTTAGCCCATGTTTTGTAGTGTGTGTTCCACCTGTGCATTCTCTCGCGTGCTATAAAATCGGGTATCCTGCCCGAAGATAAGTTCCATATTGTTGGGCACACCGTTACATACTGGTTAAATGTTTCACGGTATTCAGGCGTGTCATATTTGGCTGGTATTAAAAAGAAAGTGAACCAATTATCATGTATGCCCGGGTATGCATGTATGTACTGTGACTCATCATCAAAATCCGAAGGACTGAAAGCGAAACAGTTACCATCTTCCAGGCGCTTGATTATTTTAGCAGCATCAAAACGCAACTCATTCCATTTGCTTAACGCACTAATAATTTTTTCTCTGTTCATGTTTATATTGGTTAAATTAATAATTGTGTGCAGTTGGTATAGCAAATATATAAAGATTGATAAACACAGCAGCCGTATAGTAATAATATAACTAAAAAATAAAATCCCTGCTCTTGCAATAAGAGCAGGGATTTTCTAACAAAAGAACCATGAGTAATTAGAAGTGTTTTATACAGAATAGCATAAACAAAATCGTACCAAAAAATTAAATATGCTATATTATTTACATTCCGTTTTTGCTGCCGTCGCTTTCGCCTATACCCGAACCGCGTACGGTTGGATCGTCTTGTGTAGTAGTACGCTGTACTGTATCGGTAGCCATACCAGCGTCAGTACCTTCATCCGATACACTGCCGGAATATTGGTTATCAGCAGGGCTTTCGGTGCCATATGCATCCCCGTTGGCTTCGTTAGCATCAGCAGCGCCTTCGCTCTGGTTATTGTTTCCGCCGCAAGAGGCTATGCTTAACCCGGCAGCAAAAATACCCGTCAGTAGTAAATTTTTCATTTTCATCTTTTTCATATTGTCTTTTTTTAATTAGCAATTATCTGTACTAATACGAAGTTCGTTATTATAATATATAACTACTTACATAATTATCCTTAAACTTTACATAAGTACTTTTACTGGCTTAAAGGAAAATACAACCTGAATATAGATCCATTTCCGGGTTCGCCTTCGGCAGTAATAAAGCCTTTGTGGTTTTCCATTATTTTTTTACAGATGGCAAGGCCAATGCCTGTACCTTCATACCGTTCTTTTTGGTGCAGGCGATGAAATACTAAAAATAATTTTTCTGCAAATTCCTGTTTAAAACCAATACCGTTATCTTGTACTGATACTACATGATAAGAGCCTGGCTGCGGGCCATCATTATAATCCTCTTGCTTACAGGTAATAGTAATAACCGGCGGAACCCCCTCTTCACAGTATTTTAAAGAATTACTTAGCAGGTTTATAAACAGCTGCCTTACCTGAAAGGGTATGACACGCAGTACAGGAAGCTCTTTAAAATGTATGGTTGCCTGCTTTGTTTCACACTGAACAGATAGTTCGTTTATAGCGTCGCGCAGGGGCTCTTCAAGGCTTACGGGTACAAAAATATGTTCATCTTTATTGGCCTGAGAATACAACAGTAAATCGCTTATAAGCATCTTCATCCTTTTGGCTGCCACAGTTATACGGCTAAAATGTTCTCTTACTGCAGCGGGTGCAAGCAGTTCTTCGTCCTCTATACGCGATATATACATAATTATCTTGCGCAGGGGTTCCTGCAAATCATGGCTTACGGCATAGTTAAAAGAGGCAAGTTCATCTACAAGCTGCTCCAGCTCTTTATTCTTTTCCTCTATATTAAGAAGGGTGCTGATTTGTGAGGATATGTCGGAGGTAACCCCCATAAGTACTTTCCTTTCCTTGCACTCCAGCAGTTTTGAGACTGACTTCAGGTACCGCTGCTCTCCGCCGGGTGTTATTATCCTGAACTTTACATCTGCTATATCATTGCCATTTTTGGTAATGTTGGAGGCATTCATATAAATTTCCTTGTCATCCGGATGCACAATTTTAAGTACATCATCCGTCATAAAATCTATCTCCCCCGGTTCATAACCATATAAACGGTATAAATTATCAGAAAACTCTGTAGCATTGGTGGCTAAATCTAACTTCCAGTGCCCCATACCTGCCAGTTGTTCTACATACTGAAAACTCATTTTCTCTATTTCAGGTGCGTTTTCCATATTATCAACCGCATTTTATCATCAGTAATTTATCATAAAGTTTTGCCTGTTAAGGCCATCTGTTACATACTGCCAACTGATATTAGTTATATCTGTAATTATTTTTTTTAGTGCCGAAAACTCATCCGGCTTTTTTATATATATATTCGCCCCTTCTATAAATGCTTCTTCTACATTAGCAGGCGAAGCTGAAGTGGAATAGATTGCCACAACAATTTCTGAAAGCCGCTTATCCGACCTTATATCCTTCAGGCACTCCATGCCTGACAACCCCGGCATATTTATATCCATAAAAATAATATCAGGAAGCATTATATCTTCCTGTTTCAAATGCTCCATAAGGGTTATCCCGTCTTCAAATATTTCGAGAGTATGCTTTACCTTTATTTCTTCAAAAGCATCTTTAAAAAAAGAACGGTCATCTATATCGTCTTCCGCTAAAAAAATTTTTAGTTTGTCCTGGTACATGCAGTTTAGCTTTAGAATTAATTTTTTGCAAAGCTTCTTCGGTGTAAGGCGATTTTTTGAAAGGCTGTGGGCGTAAGTCCTGTTATTTTTTTAAACTGGTTAGAAAGATGCGCCACACTGCTGTAATGCAGCCTGTAAGCAATCTCTGTAAGTGAAATATTTTCTGTAAGCAGCAACTGCTTTACAATTTCTATTTTATGTATAATTATAAAACTCTCTATAGAAATATGGCACACTTCTGAAAATACCTGAGAAAGTGTCCTGTAACTTTCGCCAAGCTTGTCGCTTAAATAAGCCGACACTTTTACAAGAGGCGCGGCATTATCTTTATGCAGCATACATATAATAGCTTCTTTTATGCGTTGTGCCAATATCGCTTTCTGATTATCTATTACCTCTATACCATAGCTGTATAGCGTATCAGTAAGTTTTTGGTAGTTGTCTATGGTGATCGTTTTCCTAAGGCTGACTTTACCCATACCTGTAATGGTATAATCAAGGCCAAGTTTGTCTAACTGTTCCCGCAGCAGCATCCTGCATATTGTCTCGAAATTATATTTGACATAAAGATTCATAGGTATAGGTGTAGTATTTGCATAAAATTATAGAGTTTATCCGCTATATGATAATTAAATTCAATAAATTGGGAATATTATAACAGGACTTTACAGTATTATTAAGAATATCTTAACTTAAGTAAGATTATTCTGTTTGTTTAATCAATTTATTTAATGATGTTTTACTTATTACTGAATAATTTCATTCATTAAATCTATATAAACATTCCTATTCCTAACAACAGTAGATTTTTCTTCTGTGGTTATTATAGCTGCTTAAGCACTACATAACAAAGGTTTATAGAAACAGGAGTTATAAAATCTTGTGCTAAATATTATGGCTGACAAAAAGTTTATCAATAATGCCTTGCATATCTATATAAAGGTTGTATATTTGCAATCGAAACATCGCGGGATAGAGCAGTAGGTAGCTCGTCGGGCTCATAACCCGAAGGTCACTGGTTCGAGTCCAGTTCCCGCTACAAAGCGAAAGCCATTCAGAAATGAATGGCTTTTTTATATTACTATTATGGATGAATTTGTAGTATATGTGCTTTATTCTGAAAAGTATAATAAACATTATATAGGATATACCTCTAATCTTTTAGAGAGATTTAAATCGCATAATTTTTTAGGTACTAAAGGATACACTACTAAATACAGACCCTGGGTAGTTATCTATACAGAGTTTTTTCAGAGTAACAAAGAAGCTATAGAGAGGGAAAAATATTTAAAAACGGGAGCAGGAAGAGATTACATAAATCATTATAACTAAATTAATTGGAGGCTCAAATCCGCGGCGGCGGACACTGGTTCGAGTCCAGTTCCCGCTACAAAGCGAAAGCCATTCAGAAATGAGTGGCTTTTTTTGTTGGATTAACTTCACTGAATTTCAGGCAGTAATCAAAACTATGATTAAACACTTCACAAACTTTTAATTCTTATAGGAATTTTCTTTGCAAAGCTATATTTTCGCCGGTAAAATTCTGATACAATGAATGTTGTATTAAAAAGTATAGCAGAGCGTATAAGCTTTAATGAAGAAGCCGGCGAAGCCTTTTTAAAAATGCTGCACTACCGCGAACTGAAGCGGAAGGACCATCTTATGCATGAAGGTAAAATATGCGACTTTGTAATATTTATAGTGTCCGGGTGCATACGCTATTACTACATTAAAGACGGCGAAGAGCGCACCGGGCAATTCTTTTTTGAAAACGGCTGGTTTTCTGATTACCAAAGTTTTATTACGGCAACACCTACACAGCTTAATGTACAGGCTCTTGAAGACTGTAAAATGTATATGTTCTATAAGCCGGATCTTTTAAAACTGTATGATGAATGGCCGGTATTCGAACGGTTTGGCCGCCTGATAGCCGAACAGGTTGTAATGGGCATGATGCGGAAAAATGAAAGCCTTACTAATTTATCTTATGAGGAGCGGTACCTAAAGCTTATTAAAGAGCGCCCCAAGGTTGTAGAGCGTGTTCCTTTAAAATATATAGCATCTTACCTTAACATGAAACCCGAAAGCCTGAGCCGCATAAGATCAAGATTATCAGGAGGTAGAAAATCTTAACCTCAATCAATTTTTAAGATTTTTTTTAGGGATAGGTTTGCGTTGTTCAATCAATACAACGTAACAAATGAAAAAATTAATCTTAATTCTGTTCTTCTTTTTATCTTTTAAGATGCTGGGGCAAACCGGCACAATAAGGGGTACCGTTACAGATAAGCAATCTGAAACAACAATACCGGGAGCTACGGTAGCAATACTCGGTAATGAAAGTATTAATGCCGTTACAGATGATAACGGTAACTTTGAGCTGAAAGATGTGCCTATTGGCAGGCAAACGGTAACGGCTTCTTTTTTAGGGTATGAAAATGTTGCACTGCCCGAAATTGAAGTTACAACCGGTAAAGATGTTATACTTAACATCATGCTGCTGGAATCTTTTAAAGACCTTAATGAAGTTGTAATAACTTCAGAGAAAAGCAAGGCAAAGGCCATAAACAACATGGCAGCAGTATCGGTAAGGCAATTTACTACCGAAGAAGTAACACGCTATGCCGGGGGCAGAAGCGATGTGGCAAGGCTTGCCTCTAACTTTGCAGGGGTATCTACCGCTGATGACAGCAGGAACGACATTGTGGTGAGGGGAAACGCGCCAACAGGCTTATTGTGGAGGCTGGAAGGCGTACCCATACCAAGCCCCAACCACTTTTCCACTCTTGGTACAACAGGAAGCCCGGTATCTGCCCTAAACCCGAATTTATTAGCAAATTCAGATTTTATAACCTCGGCTTTCCCTGCAGAGTACGGAAATGCTATTGGCGGTGTTTTTGACCTTAACCTTAGAAAAGGCAACACACAGGATTACGAATTTATGGCAGGTATTGCAGCATTTCCGGGTGCGGAGTTTGTGGCAGAAGGCCCGTTGCTAAGGGAGAACGGAGGCTCATTTCTTGTTGCGGCACGTTATGGCTTTGTAGGGGTTCTTGGCCTTGCAGGTACAGATGCACAGCCCAACTACAGGGATTTATCTTTCAATATAAATTTCGGAAAAAGCAAAATAGGTACAATTTCAGTATTTGGTATTTACGGACAGTCTGATATCGAGTTTCTTGGAGATGAAATTGATGAAGACGATCTTTTTGCAGCCAAAGATACAGATGCTTATTTCGAATCGGGTTTTTATACTGTAGGGCTTAAACATACCATTGACATTGGCGAAAACTCCTATCTCAGGACTACTGTAGGCACGTCTTCATCTGCCGAAAATTATGAAGAGGACCGTTACTTAAATAAAGACACCCCGCAGGAAACCCGGATAAGGTACACAGAATCGGACAATACTGAAGGCAGGATAACAGTATCAACTTTGTTCAATTCCAAAATAAGCAAGAAACTTACTGTGCGTTCGGGGATATTGTTTGAGCGTTTTACTTTAGATGCCAAATTATCTGACCGGGAAGAACAGGATGACACTAATGGTGATGGCAATCCGGATCTTGTGCCGCTTTTATCTAACGACGGGAGCTATACACTCTTACAGCCTTATGCACAGGGACAGCTAAGGCTAACCGAAAAGCTTACACTTAATGCGGGGCTGCACGGCCAGTATTTTTCGGTAAACGAACAGTTTGTTGCGGAGCCGAGAGTATCCTTTAGCTATGCCATTAACCAAAAAAGCAATTTGAACATCGGTTACGGACTACACCACCAAAATGTAGCGGCACCTTTACTTTTCCTGGAAGAAAATGTAAACGGAACTTTTGTACAGACAAACCGTGACCTTGATTTGGTAAGGAGCAGTCACTATGTTATTGGCTATGATTTTAGGTTTGCAGAAAAATGGAGGGCAAAGGCAGAGGTATATTATCAGGATATAGACAAAGCGGCTGTAGAGAGGAACCCGACAAGTTACTCTTCTTTAACAGAAGGTGCAGACTTTGTTTTCTCCCGCGATAAAACCTCTCTTGTAAGCAAAGGCACAGGCTATAACACAGGGATTGAACTTACAATAGAAAAGTTTTTCAGTAAAGGTTACCATGCCCTGTTTACAACATCATTGTTTGAAAGTAAATATGAAGGCAGCGACGGTATAGAACGCAACTCTCCTTTTAATAACCGCTATGTTATAAACCTGCTTGCCGGTAAAGAGTTTTTTGTTGGCAAAGCTAAAAAGAACATATTCTCTATCAATACCAAGTTTACAACTGCGGGCGGGCGTTACTACACGCCGGTAGATTTAGAGGCATCCAGGGCAGCAGGATATGAAATAAGGGATGAGCTTAATGCTTACAGCCTTCAGTATGACCCATATTTACGTATCGACCTTAAACTTGGCATGAAGTTTAACAGCAGTACTAAAAAAACCTCGCATCAGTTTTATGTTGATTTCCAGAACATAACCGATAACCAAAACGTTTTTACAAGAGATTATAACAGGTTAACACAAAATGTTGACCAGATAAACCAGATAGGCTTTGCGCCTGACTTTGGCTACAGGTTCCAGTTTTAAATGTACATATGGGGTTACGTTAGGATTCCGGCAATATACTTTACAGTTGAGCCGGTTTCTGTATTTATACAATTGTTATATTTTTTATAATAATGCCTGAGCCACTCTTTAAGGGTGGCTTTTTTAATTGTTCCTTGCTTATCTTTAACCCATAAACCATAAACTATGGCTTTTTACATAGCACTTGCAGTATTTGCAATAATCGGGATATACATATACACTAGCACAAGTCGCAGGGCTGTAAGCCCATTTCCTGAAGAATGGAAACCTTTATTATCTGAAAACGTTGTTTATTACCGTAACCTTACCCCCGAAAGGCAGGCTGTTTTTCGTAAAAAAATAATGCAGTTTTTAAGCGAGGTATATATAGATGGTGTTAGTACTGAGATTACAGACCTTGATAAAATATTAATTGCCGCAAGTGCGGTTATACCTGTTTTCGGGTTTAAAGAGTGGCATTACTATAACCTGAGTGGTGTGTTGCTGTACCCCGATCATTTTAATCACGATCTTGAGTTTGCCGATAATATAAATGACAGGAACATTGGAGGGCTTATCGGCACCGGGCGTTTTGAAAAGCAGATGGTACTTTCGCGCAGGGCACTGTACCATGGTTTCCGGAATATAACCGATAAAAGCAATACCGGTATTCATGAGTTTGTTCACCTTATAGACAAAATGGACGATATGACCGATGGCGTGCCAGAACATATTATGCAGCAGGAATATGTAGTGCCGTGGCTCGACCTAATTCACCGCGAAATGGAAGCAATTAACGATGATGACTCTGACATCCGTAAATATGGCGCAACCAACCGCGCCGAATTTTTTGCAGTGGCATCTGAATATTTTTTTGAACGCCCCGGGCTGTTAAAAAGAAAGCACCCTGAATTATACAGGATGCTCACAAGTTTCTTTAAGCAAAAACCTAAGCCAATTAAATAGGCTTCTGTTGCTATTGCCACACAATTTCCTGAGAGGTATCGCTGTAAATTTCACCGTTAGATTTTTCAACTTCAATTGTAAATTTATGAGGTATATTATCAGCAGGTCTTTCATTAATATACATATACAGGTAATTTATTTCAGAAGGCTGAAAGTCTGTTAACCTGCCCTCTGCAGCAATACCTTCAACAGTGCCTGCTCTAACATATATCAGGTCATTAAGCTCGGTTCCTGCCGGATGTGTTTCATCAAAGTCTGCATCACTGGTAACTGAAATACGTATCAACGGATACTTAGGACCACCAGATCCTTTGTCACAATCAACAGCAGCATAAGCAGCATTGTAATTTAAATTCACTTTTGCTGCCATATAATTCCTGTTAACCTGACGATAACCAAACGAAAGGCTGTCATTTTCTGCTACAATTGGGTTATCTACCTTTGTTTTAATACCATCATAATCATAATATGTTAAGTTCCCGCAACAACTTATAAATCCGGCAAGGTTAAGCACAAAAAATGCAATTAAAATTTTCTTTTTCATTTTTTTTAAGTTTTGGCATCATAGCAAAATGCCGTTTATTTTTCATAGCATTGATAAACTAATATCGCATCAATATTATAAAAAATAACGCAAGTATAAACAAAAAAGGTATGCTCATAATAAAGCTGTAACTTTGCATTTCTAATTCAGGTAAGATTATGGAACATAAAGCAGGCTTCGTAAATATTATTGGCAACCCCAATGTTGGCAAAAGTACCCTTATGAACGCGCTGGTAGGCGAACGCCTCAGTATTATTACAAGTAAGGCACAAACAACCCGTCACCGCATATTAGGCATTGTTAATGGTGATGATTTTCAGGTGGTTTTAAGCGATACTCCGGGTATTATCAAGCCGGCCTATGAGCTGCAAACCAGCATGATGGATTTTGTTAAAAGTGCCTTTGAAGATGCCGATATCCTTATCTATATGGTTGAGGTGGGGGAAAAAGAACTTAAGGATGAAGCTTTTTTCAATAAGATAATCCATGCCAAAATACCGGTATTGCTTTTACTCAATAAAATTGATAAATCTACCCAGGAACAACTTGAAGAGCAGGTAGCGCTCTGGAAGGAAAAGGTGCCAAATGCCGAAATTTACCCCATATCGGCTTTGGAAAACTTTTCCGTTCAGGAGGTTTTTAACCGCATACTGGAACTCCTGCCGCAATCGCCACCGTTTTACCCGAAAGATGCCCTTACCGATAAGCCGGAGCGCTTTTTTGTAAACGAAACCATACGCGAAAAAATATTGCTTAACTATGATAAAGAGATACCCTATGCAGTAGAGATAGAGACGGAAGAGTTTCTTGAAGATGATGATATCATCCGCATAAAGGCGGTTATCATGGTAGAGCGTGACACGCAAAAAGGGATTATAATAGGCCACAAAGGTGCTGCAATTAAAAAAGTGGGGATACAGGCACGCGAAGACCTTGAAAAGTTCTTCGGTAAACAGATACACATAGAAATGTTTGTGAAAGTAAATAAGAACTGGCGCAGCAACCCTTACCAGTTAAGGAGGTTTGGGTATAACAACAAATAACAGGCAAAAGCAAGGAGGCAAGAGGCAATAGCTTCTAAAAACTATTAACTAATGCCTAATGCCTTATAACTTATTATGATTACTTTTGCAAAAAATTAAAATAAGCTGATGAATAATATCGTAGCCATAGTAGGACGCCCAAATGTAGGTAAATCTACTTTTTTTAACCGCCTGATACAGCGCAGGGAAGCTATTGTTGACGCTGTGAGTGGTGTGACGCGCGACAGGAACTACGGAAAAAGCGAATGGAACGGAAAACAATTTTCTGTTATAGATACAGGAGGATACATAAAAGGATCTGATGATATTTTTGAAGGCGAAATACGCAGGCAGGTAGAGCTTGCCATTGATGAGGCCGATGTTATTGTTTTTGTTGTGGATGTAGAAGAGGGTATTACCCCAATGGATGAAGAAGTGGCAAAACTGCTCCGCAAGGTTACCAAACCGGTTATGCTGGCAGTAAACAAGGTAGATAACGCCATGCGCGAAAAAGATGCCATAGAGTTTTATAACCTTGGGCTTGGCGATTACTATACTTTTGCAGGTATGAGCGGCTCCGGCACAGGCGAACTGCTGGATGCACTTGTAGAGCTGCTGCCGCATGAAACAGGAGAAAATGAGGGCGATGAGCTACCGCGTTTTGCAGTAGTGGGCCGTCCGAACGCCGGTAAATCATCTTTTATAAATGCACTGATTGGCGAAGACCGTTTTGTGGTAACCGATATTGCCGGTACCACCCGCGATGCTATAGATACAACCTACAACCGTTTTGGCTTTGAGTTTAAGCTGGTAGATACCGCCGGTATCCGACGTAAGGCTAAGGTTAAGGAAGACCTTGAGTTCTACTCGGTAATGCGTTCGGTAAGGGCGATAGAGCACAGCGATATATGTATACTGGTTATAGATGCCACGCGTGGCTTTGAAGGACAGGACCAAAGCATCTTTTGGCTGGCAGAAAAAAACCGTAAAGGCGTTGTAATACTGGTAAACAAATGGGACCTGGTAGATAAAGAAACCAATACCGTGCGTGATTATGAGCGTGCCATACGTGAGCAGCTGCAACCGTTTAATGATGTGCCCATCCTGTTTGTGTCGGCACTTACCAAGCAGCGTTTGTTAAAAGCGCTGGAGACTGCCGTTGAGGTATACGAGAACAGGAAACAGCGTATAGCTACTTCCAAACTTAACGAAATAATGCTGCCTATTATAGAGCATAACCCGCCACCGGCACTAAAGGGCAAATATGTAAAAATTAAGTTTTGCATGCAGTTGCCTACCCCTACCCCACAGTTTGTATTTTTTTGCAACTTGCCACAGTATGTAAAAGAGCCTTACAAGCGTTATCTTGAAAACAAGATGAGGGAAATTTTTAACCTTACAGGCGTGCCTATAGATATTTACTTCAGGCAGAAATAATAAAACGAAACCGAAGCAGTTGCTTCGGTTTTTTTTTAATCCTCAAGCGTTTCAACAGGCTCATCTTCATACCAGTCCTTAAATGTTTTATCTGTCTTGTAATCATCGGTAAGTATTTTGTATACCATATAAATAGTTAGTGCCTGTCCTGCTATGCACATTGCAAAAAGCGCTGTAAAAGGCAGGCCGTAATGTGCCAGCATAATGTATATTACCAAAAACGCAGTTGTAAAAACAACTAATTTGTGTATGTAGCTTTTCATAACTCAAAATTTTAACACTTTAAAATTACAAACCATTAAAAGTTTAATGCGTTAAAAATCATATAATTAACAAACACCTAAACTTTTTAACACGAATTGCAAAAGCAAAACCCTTGCAGAAAGAATACTAAAACAGTTAATTAGCGGTTTATTAGGGTTACCCTTACTATAACCAACCAACTTAACATGTTCAGACTATTAATTACTGCATTAGTATTGCTGTGCACAACAGCCACGTTTAGCCAAAATATAACATTAAAAGGAAAAGTTACCGACCCTGATGACTTTCCGCTTGAGTCGGCAACAGTTTACCTTACATCCGTTAAAGACACTACCCTTGTAGATTATACCATTAGTGATAAAAATGGTAACTGGGAAATTAAAACACGTGTAAAGGAAGAACCCATAGACCTGAAGATTTCCTACATGGGTTTTGCCGATTATCGGCAGCGGCTTGAAAGTATTACTGCCGATAACGATTTTGGCACCCTTAAAATGGCTGATAAAGCTACAGAGCTTAATGAAGTAGTAGTTGAGGGAGAAATACCCCCTATCCGTGTAAAAAGTGACACACTGGAGTTTAATGCGGCTTCTTTTAAAGTGCGCCCAGATGCTAATGTAGAAGCCCTGCTAAAGCAACTGCCGGGCGTTGAGGTAAGTTCTGACGGAAAAATAACCGTTAACGGTAAAGAAGTAAACCAGGTTTTGGTTAACGGTAAACCTTTTTTTGATGAAAACGGAAAAATTGCCCTGCAAAACCTGCCTGCCGAAATTATAGATAAAATACAGGTTAGCGATACCAAAACCAAGCAGGAAGAGCTTTCGGGTGAAACTGCAAGCGGCGATAACGCCAGTATAAACCTTACCATACAGGAAGACAAGAACAAAGGGCTCTTTGGCAGGCTTATGGGCGGCTACGGCACCGATGACCGGTATGAAACCAGTGGCATGGTAAACTATTTTAAAGACAAACGCAAAATAAGCGTGTTGGCGTCCAGCAACAATATTAACTCCACAGGCTTTTCTATGGATGAGATATTCGACAGCATGGGCGGCGGGCGCAATTACTCTATTTATACAACATCAGACGGGGCTTTTAATATTAACGGCATGCAGTTTGGCGGCGGCAGCGGTATAACCCGGTCTAACCTGATTGGTATCAATTATTCTGATGAGTGGGTAAAAGATTCTGAAAACAGTACCAGCTATTTTTATACACAAGCCGATACCGAAAATGAGAACCGCACACGCCAGACTACTTTCCTTACCGAAAATGAAACAGGCGGCGGCGCAACAACAACAGGGGAAAGCATTACTACAGAGTCGGCATCTAAATCAGATACAGACAAATATGCCCATAATTTTAATACGCAATTTGAGTTTAAGATAGACTCTACCGCGACAATATTTTTCGATCCTCAATTCAGCAGGGCAAACAGTAAATACCGTAATATTGAAAGCCAGACTAGCGTTAACCAGGATAATGAGCTTTTAAACGAAAGCTCGGGTACCTCATATAACGAAAGTGATAATGATGCTTACGAAGGCTCAATATGGTTCAATAAATCCTTTAACAGTAAAAAAGGGCGCTATGTTAGCGGTTATATAAATACCAGTAACCGCAAAGACGACAGTTCTAATTTTTTACAATCTGTCACTACTTTTTACAATGGTGAAGACATTGATGGCGACGGGCTCCCCGATATTACCGAAGATAACCGTAACCAGTTAAGGCGAAACATACAGACACAGGACAACTATTATTTTCAGCTTGAATATACAGAGCCGGTTACAGACTCCATTAAAATATCCGTTTCGGGAGATTACAGGATAAGGGGATCTGTAGAAAACCGTGATGGCTTTGATTTTGATGAGGCAACAGGCGGATATACTGATTTTAACAGCCTGCTTACCAATTACCTTCGTTCTGACCTTAATGATTTTTCGCCAAAGGTTGGCATGCAGCTTAATAAAAGTAAGCTGAACATTAGCTTTGATGCCGGTGTGCGCATTGCCGACTTTAATAACTTTGGCTCTTACATGGGCACTGATTATGAAGTTAATAAAGATTACCTGTTACCCGCAGCTAATTTTAATTTTCGCTACAGGTTTACTAAATCGCAATCGGCATACTTTTATTATAACTATAGTGTAGATTTCCCGAACGCGAGCCAGATACTGCCTATTGAAGACCTTAGCAACCCACTTATAACACAAACAGGTAACCCCGATATTGATTTGAATAAAGGGCATTATTTTTATGCTAACTTCAGGGATTATGATTATTCTACCCGCTCAGGCTATAACTTTTATGGTGGCGGTAATTTCTACGACAGCAGGGTAGTTAGCAATACATTTATTGACGATAGTGCCAAAAGGGTTACAACCTACACTAACGTTGCAGGCACATTCAACACCTGGTTTGGTGGTTACTATAATAAATCTGTAAAGAATGAAGCCCATACTTTCCGGTACAGCGCAGGCATAAACGGTAATGTTAACCGCTGGAAAGGCTTTACAAACGGCGGCCTTTATGCTGCCAACCAGTACAGCTTTAACCCACAGGGCAGTTTTACGTATGAGTATGGCGAATTGCTTGTAATTAACCCTTCTTACGAGTTTTCGTATGATGAAACCCATTACACCAACTATGCTACAGATGTGGCTTATAACGCCACGCACAGGCTTATGCTGCAAACCACATCATACTGGCCCAAGCATTTTGTTTTTGGTAACGATTTCAGCTATAACTATAACTCGAACCTCGGTTCGGGCTTCCGCAGGGATTTTTACCTCTGGAACATGAGCCTCGGCTATAACTTTATGAACGACAACCTGCTGTTTAAAGTTAAGGTATATGACCTTTTAAACCAAAACACAGGAACATCAAGAACTGTAACGGCAACATCTGTTTACGATCAGCAAAATGTTGTATTGCAGCGTTATGCCATGTTTTCGCTTACCTTTAAGTTTGATAAATTTGGCACTAACAAAAAAGATGATAATGAAGGCGGCTCCCGCTTCTGGTGGTTTTAACATTATATAACCAAAACAGCAAGGCTATGGCTAAATACCTGCTGCTGCTATTCTTTTTAATGCCTGCTATTTGTGCGGCACAAAGCATTACCCTGCAGGGTAAGGTAACAGACCCTGACGACATTCCGCTGGAATCGGCAACGGTTTACCTTATTACAGTGACAGACAGCACCGTAATAGATTATACGCTTTCTGACAGCGAGGGCAAATGGGAAATTAAAACCCGGGAAAAAGATGCAGTAACAGATTTACGGATATCGTATATAAGCTTTAGCGACTATAAACAACGCCTTGAACAGCTTAAAGGTGATAAAGATTTTGGGACTATTAAACTTGAGGAAAAGCCAACAGAACTTAACGAAGTAATTGTAGAGGGAGATATACCGCCTGTCAGGGTAAAAAAAGATACACTGGAGTTTAACGCTTCATCATTTAAAGTACGGCCCGATGCCAATGTAGAAGCGTTGCTTAAAAAGTTGCCGGGGGTAGAGATAGATGCAAACGGCAACATAACCATCAACGGAAAATCTGTAAGCAAAATACTTGTAAACGGAAAGCCTTTTTTTGATGAAAACGGGCAAATAGCCCTTCAAAACCTACCTGCGGATATTATTGATAAAGTCCAGGTAACCGATACAAAAACCGCAAAAGAAGAACTTACCAAACAAGATGCGTCAGGGCAGCTATCTACAATAAACCTTACCATAAAAAAAGGCAAGAACAAAGGGACTTTTGGCAAAGCCACAGCCGGATACGGTACTAATGAGCGCTATGAGGGCAGTGTTATGGCTAATTTTTTCAGGGATGAAACAAAGATAAGCTTTGTTGGCTCCAGCAATAACATTAACTCGTCTGGGCTGGATTTTGGCGGAGGAATGGGTAGCGGCAGGATGTCTTACAGAATGGGCGGTATGGGTATGGGCATGATGCAGTATACGGGAGGATCGGGTATAACACGGTCGGGTACAACAGGCATTAACTATTCTGATGAATTGATAAAAGATTTTGACTCTACTGTCAGTTATTTTTACAATAACTCTGACTCAGAAAATGAAAACCGTACGAACCAGGTCACTTTTATTACTGCCGGCCAGGACGAAGATACAGATGCCGAAAGAAGTATTACTACTAATTCAGCATCAATAAGCAACAGCGAAAGGCAATCGCATAATGTTAATTCGCGTTTCCGTATAGAGATAGACTCTACCTCATCACTGCACTTTGACCCAAGGTTCTCTTCATCACAATCAAAAACACGAGCCAGGTCTTCTCAAACTGCCGTTAACCAGGACGGGGAACTACTAAACGAAAGCTCAGGCTCAACTTTAAATGATAGTAAGAGTAATGACTTTAACGGCTCGTTAGTTTATAACAAAGTTTTAAACAAACGTAAAAGTTTTATTGCTGTAAGTATGCAGGGCAATAGGAATACTAATAACAGTGCTGATTTTAACCAGTCACAAACCGCATTTTATAACCAGGACGTTGACGGAGACGGTGAACCCGACATAGTAACCGATAACCGGAACCAGGTGCAGTACAACCGGCAGGAACGTGGCAGTTATGCTTTAGAAACCGAATATAGCGAGTATGTTACCGACTCGCTGCAATTAAATACCTCATTGCAATACAGCCACCAAAACAATGTAGCTGACCGTGACGGCTTTAATTTTGATGAGACTGCAGGAAGCTTTACAGACCGTAACGACTCTATAAGTAATTACCAGTATTCCGAAAACAGCGCTTTTACACCAAAGCTGGGGCTTACATGGAGGCGAAAGAAGTTCAGGGTAAACCTGTCAGGAGGGCCTGCTTTTACGAGGCTTCATAATGAAGGTGGTTATATGGGCCTCAATTATAACATTACCAAAAATTATGTAGTTCCTGATTTGCAGGGAAGCCTGTTTTATAACATTACTAAAAGTAAAACCGTTTCTTTAAACTACAACTATAATATTAACCTTCCTGATGCAAGGCAGCTCTTACCCATACAGGATCTTAGTAATCCGCTTTCTACACAGGTTGGTAATCCAAATTTAAATCCTTCCGCTAATCATGGTATTGCGCTAAACCTTCAGTCTTATGATATGGCCGGCCGCAGGGGCTTGTACTTAATGGGGAGTTTTAATTATACCGAAAACAGCATTGTAAGTAATACCGTAATAGATGATAGCGGTAAAAGCACCACAAGCTATACCAACATATCAGGGAACTATTCTACACGAATTTCAGCGAATTGGAATAAATCATATAAGCGGGAAGCAAACTCTTTTATGGTTGGTTTGGGCCTAAGTACAGGCTTAAACCACAGCAGGGGCTTTAACAACGGCACCCTTTATGAGGCCGACCAGCTTAGTTTAGGCCCGCGGGTTAGCATAAACTGGGATTATGGCGAACTTATAAGTGCCTCAACATGGTATAATTATAATTACAACAGCACAAGTTATACTAATTATACCATAGACCGTACTTCTTTCGGAAGCCATTCTTTAAGTGTAAACGCAACTTCTTACTGGCCTAAAAATTTTGTTTTTGCCAACGATCTTAGTTTTAATTACAACCCGCGGCTGGGCGCAGGCTTCAGGAAAAGCTCTTATTTATGGAACATGAGCCTTGGATACAATATTATAGAGAACAAGCTGATGATGCGTGTAAGGGTTTATGACCTTTTAAAGCAGAATGTTGGTACACAGCGTACTGTAAGCGAAACATCTATAACCGACCAGCAGAATACGGTTTTAGGGCGTTATGCCATGTTTAGCCTTACATATAGCTTTAATCACTTTGCTAAAAGCGATAATAAATAAACCTGCATTACTTAATTGAAAATGTGGCAGTGAGCTTAAGGGCAAGGTTATCGTTAAAACTGTCATATGCATAGCCCCCATATCGGTAAAAGGCACCCGCACCCAAACCCAGATAACCTATGTTAAGGTAATTCATTTTTAACAGATGATCGAGCTGCAGGCCTGTTTCAAGATAAAGCTTATCCTTTATTTTATAATCAAAATTTTGAGGGTTTTGAAATGCTGTGTTTTCCAGACTGCCCCATCCAATATTATTATGGATGGAAATATGGGGCTGAAAGCTGCCAGCCTTGAATAACAGCCCGCCAAAGTTATGGCTGGTAAACAGGTTAACATATCTGTCAGACAAAAACTCATAAGGCGTCATGGTCTGGAAGGTGTTTTTTATAATCACTTTTACATCATTATCATAGCTGCCCTCGCCTGTAAAAAGTAAGCCAAACGGAAGTGGCTTATCTATGTAACCTGCCTCTGCCCTGAAGGTAGAGTTACCGAAATTCTTAGTAAAAAAAGTATGTTGTACTATCGCTTCTATTTTATTATAATTAAAATCGCCCTCAATAAATCCGCCAAGCCCACGGGTATAGTTTACATACAGCACAGGATAAGGCAAATCTGTAGTAACACGCTGCCCGAAAGACTGTACAATTTTTTCCTTATAAGCAAACCGCATACTTACACCCAGGCTGGTATTGGTATAGCGGAAGGTTTGGGGGTTTGTGCCTGAAAATACATATTCATATTTAGGGGTAACTTTTGCATGGCTAAGGCTTACATTCCATTTGGTGTAACGTAGCGCCCTGAAAGCCGTTGTAAAACTTTCTTCACGGATCCTGTCAAAGCGTGAGGCAATAACATTCCTGAAATCGTAGTAACTGAATTCAGGAAACTTAAATGTATGCTCGCCAACCTCAACTATATTGTCCTGGTATTTTAATCCTACTGTAAATTCATGCTTCTCTGAAAGCTCATAATTTACAGAGGCTCCGTACTTCCATTCATAATCTTTGGTACCGTAGCCAAAAAAGCCTCCTAACTCTACTTTTTCAAATAATCTGTCATTGGTATATGCACCAAGCCCTAACCGGAAACCTTCATACTTATTATATACAAGGGTTTTGCCAATATCAATATCTAAAAATTTTACAGGAACCCTTCCCTTTACCATTTTTTCCATAAGAGTTAGCAACCCGTCAAAATTATTTTTTTGGCCTATGCTGTCAATAACCCTGTATGTAGTGATATCTGAACTTTCAAGCGGCGTGTTACGCACATTAGCCCAATAAATGCTGTCTTTTTTTGCTGCATCCTCTTTAATCCAGACCGACTCAACCCTAAAGTCCCTTTTATTAATAGGCGTATTTATGGCAACAGAATCTATATAACTTTTACCCTCCACAATCATTCCTGAACCGGGTTCAGGATAGTTATTCAGTTCCATTGCATAATCAAGCTGTTGCGGAAACCAGTAACCCTCGGGCGTATACACATACTGCTGTTGTATGCGCAGGTCTATTTTACCTTTTTCATAAGGGGCTGCTGTTACATTTTGTATGGCATATTTGTTTGTATTGATATACAAAAGCCCGGTTAGCCCTTCAAAATTTTTTCGTGGCAGTGGCTTATACGAAATAACATATACCGTATCACGGTTTGCATATAATGTATCCTGTAATGTAAAGCGGTATTTGTTAAGACTGCCTCTGCTTACAGGATTAAGGTAATTTATATTGAGAAAGGGTATATTATCATCATAAAAAGAAAATGGCTGCATATCGGTAGCGAGGGATGCAAAGGAAGGATTGCTGAAACCCGATACTTTAGTAGCCAGCACCACCTCTTCGCTGTTATCGGGGCTTACATAGCGGCGTTCGGTTACAGATTCCATCATAAAAATATGCCCGTCTTTCAGTATGTTCTTAGCTTCTATACTGTCCTTTAGCTTTTGGCCTTTCAGGTCAAACGTTACTTTGTTATAGCACCTGTAAATGAATGATGAAAGGTTCTCCGGGTTGTTAGCATCTTTATTGGCTATTACCTTGCGAATTATCCTGTTGGCAGGATTTTCGCCGGGGGTTATAACAACCTCATTCAGCTCATTAGCCGAAAACTGTAGGGCAATGCTAATATTCTGCGTATTGCTGCCTATTTGCATAACAACATCCTGATAGCCCACATAGCTGCATTTAAGCGTTGTAACAGGTTTGGAAGAGCTGTACTGAAAATTACCATTAATATCGGTAGTTATGCCCTGTTTTGGGTCATTATTAAAAATGATACTTGCAAAAGCAAGTGGCTCTTTTGTCGCTTCATCTGTAACCGTGCCGCTTATGCGCACCTGGCCAAAAAGCAACACCGGAAAAAGAATACACAATAATAAAAGGTATTTTTTGAAGCAAATTTTTAGTATCATATAATTAATAATGATTTATATCCGGGAAACTAAAATATAAAAAAAGAGGGCTGCAAAAACTGCAACCCATAAATTATATCAATTG